>JAAFHR010000444.1 GCA_013298455.1 Betaproteobacteria bacterium
AACGTGCCGTTCACCATGAACAGCGGCACCCATCCGTTCTTCTTGGGCCCGATCACCGCAGGTACGCCGAGCTGCGTCGCAACCGGCGGTGCCACCTGCCCAGCGAGTTACACCGTCAATCCAAGTGCGCCGTCGACGCAGAAAACGGTGAGCGGGATCGTGCCCTCGCTGCCGCCGGGTTCGAGTGTCGATATCGATGTGACAATCACTGCGGGCAACACGCAACCCATCTGTAACTACAGCGGTATCGGCGTCACCATCGCGACACTTGAAACCACGCCTGATCCGGCGCTGTTCGACCCAAACTACAACCCGTCAACTTTACCGAACTGGGTCAACAATCGCGACGAGGAACCACTCACGATCACGGCGGCCGGATCGAACCCCGGTGCTAGCTCATGTGCCGGGGGCAACCCGACGAGCGCGACGGTCGTCACCGTCGCAAAGACAGGGCCGTTTGCAACGGCAGGCGGCGGCACCGCCATCGGCCAAAGTTCCGGCGCATTCGTCGCCCCTAGCACTACCGTTTGGTATCGCGTCGTGCTCAGCAACATCGGTCCGGTGTCGGTGGACTTGAGGCAGCTTGGCGACAATAGCTCCGGGCCGAACGCCATCGGCGCAACCGGCGGCTTCCAGGGCACTGGCAGCTCGCTCGCTGGCTGGGGTATCGCCTGCACAGCAGCGGGTGGCGCAACGTGCTTCAACAACGTAGTGACGCCGTCTGCGCCGTTGCAGCCGAACCTGAACTTGGGATACGCGGGGAACATTACGCAACCGCTCCCCGCAGGAGCAAGCTTGACGCTTGATCTGCCGTACGTGATTCCTGCACCCGCGCTTTCGACGCCGGGCGTGTGTACCGCGCAGTTCTTCAATAGCGCCACAGCGGGCTTCGACTTCGGCGGCAACCCCGCGTTTGCTTCGAGTGTGGTGAACCCGTTCGTCTACACAGGCTACACAACCTGCGCGACCAACATGAACATCACCAAAACGATCAACGCGCCCGCCACCCCCACGAGCATTCCGCCGAGCGGCGTGATTAGCTACAACGTGTTGCTCGAAAACTTGACCAGTGCGGTGACGATCAGTCAGCCGCGATTGCTTGACGTGCCGCAATTGAACAGCGCCGGAAGCGCGACGATCAGCGCAATGACCGTGAGCTGCGCGGTGACCACCGGCAGCGCCGTCTGCCCGCCATCGGCTTCGCTGTTGGTGGGCACGCAAATGCCATCGGGCACGCCCATCGCGCCGAACACGATCGATATCGCTTGGGGCAGCCCCGGCGCGCCGACCATGCCACCGGGCAGCGCGCTCACCTTCACGGTGACGATCACGCTCACGGCACCCACGCCTGCGTTCAGCGGCCTCAGCAACCGCGCCACGATGCGCGCCGACAATGAACCGCTCTATTGGCAGCCAAAGGAATCGCAGGTATTCACCTTCGTGCCCGCCTCGCCGATTGTGAGCGTGCAAAAGCGCGTGGCCACGCAGATTGTGTCGACCGGCGGCATCGCGAATTACACGGTAGACGTTTTGAATTTGGGCGCCACGACAGCGACCAACGTTCAATACATCGACAACCTCTCGCCGCAACTTGCAGCCGCAAACCCGAGCGGTTACGCGGCGGTGACTTGCACCAACATCTCGTCCACCATGCCAACGCCCGCGGGCACGATCACCTGCCCAACGCCCAGCGGCACCGCCGCAGGGCTCAGCTTCGTGATCCCATCGATGCCGCAAAACACAGCGCTCCGGTTCACCTACCAAGCGCAAATGCCATCAGCGGCAACATCAGTGGAGAACTTCGTCTCGGTCACGCCGCAAACTTCGCCCGGCGTCTTGACGTTTAACGCCGGTGCGGCGGGCGCGCATGCCAACGTGCAGGTGCTCGCTGCGGCGGCACCGCAGAGCAACGATCCACCGGCGCACGTGCCCGCGCTCGATCGCGGGTGGTTGGCGTTGCTGGGCGCGTTAGTCGTCGCCACCGCAATGTTTGGGCGGCGACGATTTTCATCCTAACTTTTTAGCGATTCGCCCATATTAACATGGGGTTCGCACGTATTTGAGCCATTTTTGAAAGATCAATAAATGGCTTTCAAGCCCTTATTTAACGGGGCGTATAGAAAAAAGCTGTTACACCCAATCGACTCACCGTGAGAGCGCGGCAATGTGCCCCTCGCTCATGTACTCCGCGCTCTGCATCTCGGTCAGTCGCGATGCCGTTCGTGAAAACTCAGAGAGCACGCGGCGCGTGTCGCTGTCTTTCACCGAATCATCCACACTCGATATGGCAGCGAGCGGCGCAGCGGCGCTCATGATGAGCTTCACCCGGTGATCGTAGAGCACGTCGATCAACAGCGTGAAACGCCGAATCACATTGCTGTCTCTGCTCGCGAGCATTGGCACGTTGGAGAGCAGCAACGAATGATTAGCCTGCGCGAGCTCCAGGTAATCGTTTTGTGAGCGCGGGGTTTCGCAGAGGGCGGCGAAGTCAAACCAAATCACGCCTTCGCCTTGTTTGCGGACCGTGATTTCGCGACCGTAGAGCGTGATGGTCTTTTCGCTGTGGATTTTCGTGGCTAAGCGATTGAACGTTGCAGCGAGTTTCGCGTCTGATTCGGCTGTTAACGGCGAGTGATACACGCTGTCTTGCTCGAGCGTGCGACGACGGTAATCGATGCCCGAATCCACCTCGACCACATCCATTTTTTCTTTGATCAGGGCAATAGTTGGCAAAAAGTTTTGCCGCTGCAAACCCTCGGGATACAAGCGATCCGGCGTGTAGTTGGATGTCATCACAAACACGATCCCGTTATCGAAACAATGCGAGAGCAGACGCCCAAGAATCATCGCGTCGGCAATGTCGCTGACATGAAATTCATCGAAACAAATCAAGCGGTATCGCTCAGCGAGCCGCTCCGCCACCGCAACCAGCGGATCGGCTTCGTGCTTCAATGTTTTGAGTTCTTCGTGAACGCTGCGCATAAACGCATGGAAATGGATTCGTGTTTTGCGGCGAATTTTCGATGCTCCATAAAACGTGTCCATCAAAAGCGATTTGCCGCGCCCAACACCGCCGAAGAAA
>JAAFHR010000445.1 GCA_013298455.1 Betaproteobacteria bacterium
CGTGGGGAACTGCCAAAAGTCGGGCATCAAATACGGGTGCGGATAGCTCGACAAACCGCGTGCACCCGATGCCGTTGCGCTCAATTCACGACGATAAAAATTCAAATCGTTTTCAGTGAAACGCCCTTCGAGAAAGGCGCGCGCGTAAACGCCCGGTGCGCTGTGCGGTTGAAAGAAAACCAAATCCCCGCGATGCGAATCGTTTCGCGCGTGAAAGAAGTGATTGAAGCCGACTTCAAACAAATCAGCGGCGCTCGCGTAGCTTGCGATGTGCCCGCCAAGCTCACCGTAGGCCGCATTGGCGCGCGCGACCATCGCCAAGGCGTTCCAGCGCATGATGGAGCCCAAACGCTCCTCCATCGCCAAATCGCCGGGGAAGTTCGGCTGCTCGTTCACTGCGATGGTGTTTTGATACGGCGTGCAAAGTTCGGGCTTCCAACCGATGCCCTGCGCCCGGGCATGCGCGGCCATCTGGTCGAGCAAAAATTTCGCACGATCTGCGCCGTGCGTTGCGATCAGCGTGTCGAGCGCGTCACGCCATTCCTGGGTTTCTTGCGGGTCGGCGTCGGTGGCATGCGGGGCGAGAAATTTGGGGTCGGTGGGCATCAACATGGCGAGGTCTGGTTGGGGCTACTCGTATAGAAACCGCTCGCCCTGAGCTTGTCGAAGGGTTGGTGCTGCAGAACCAAGGCTTCGACAAGCTCAGCCCGAACGGATGCGAAGTGTTCTCGCTCAGGAGAAATGCATTGCATCGTGGTGAGTTGGGCGCGCGACGGACGCATGGCCTCCGCGTGCTTGAAGCCCGATATTCTGCCGCTCGATCCCGCACATTTGCTACCGAATTCGCCTAGAATTTGCCAAATCAAAGCACTTTATGCTTCATAAACCCACAAAAGCCGCATGCAAACCATCGACAAAACCGATCTCAAAATTCTCTCCGAATTGCAGCGCGACGGCTCGCTGAGCAACGTCGAGCTCGCCAAACGCGTCAATCTGTCACCGTCACCCTGTTTGGCGCGGGTCAAAGCTCTCGAAGCAAGCGGCGTGATTGACCGCTACGTCGCCATCGCCAACGCCAAAAAGCTCGGCCTCGGGCTCAACGTGTTCATCTCGATCAGCCTCAGGGAGCAGAGCAAATCCGCACTCGGCGAATTCGAAACTAGCATCGCGGAACACGACGAAGTGATGGAGTGCTACCTGATGACCGGCGACAGCGATTATTTGATTCGCGTCGTCGTCGCCGACATCGAAGCACTAGAGAAATTCATCCTAGAGCAGCTCACCCCGATCCCCGGCATCGAGAAGATCCGTTCGAGCTTTACGCTCAAGCAAGTGCGTTATAAAACGGCGTTGCCGCTGCCGGGCTAGCGGGGTCGTGCATTGCCTTGATCGAATCGCGCATTGACCATCACCCAGACGACTAACCGAGCATTGTCGGTGGTTTGAACATGGCTTGCGGCAGCGAGCAAATATAGGACCCCCGATAACAAATAAAAACGCCTTGCAAGCTTTAACCTGCAAGGCGTTTCTCGGAAAAGGCATTAGCCCAATTTACGCTGCTGCGCTAAATCAACTCCGCCTGATCGCCTTCACCTTCGGGCAAATCGGGCTCGTCGATACGCTCGATGCCGGAGAGTTTTTCGCCGTCGCCTAGGTTGATGAGCGTGACGCCTTGAGTGCTGCGCCCTGATTCACGGATCGATTTGACGGTGGTGCGAATTAACACGCCGCCGGTGGTGATGAGCATGATTTCGTCGTCTTTTCTGACGAGCGTTGCGGCGACGACTTTGCCGTTACGCGCCGATTGTTGAATCGCGATCATGCCTTTGGTGCCACGACCGTGGCGCGTGTATTCGATGATTGGCGTGCGTTTGCCGAAGCCGTTTTCGGTGGCGGTTAGCACTTGTTGCTCTTCGTCGCCAGCCACCAACATCGCGATGATGCGCTGATCTTTGTCGAGCATCATGCCGCGCACACCGCGAGCGTTGCGGCCCATGCTGCGCACATCGTTTTCGTCGAAACGAACGGCTTTGCCGCTATCAGCAAAGAGCATCACATCGTGTTTGCCGTCGGTGAGCGCCGCGCCGATCAGGTAATCGCCGTCATCCAAATCCACGGCGATGATGCCGGTTTTCTTTGGACGCGAAAAGTCTTCAAGCGAGGTCTTCTTCACGGTGCCCATGCTGGTCGCCATGAAGATGAATTTGTTGGGATCGAAATCTTTGGTCGAAACAATCGCCGTGATCTTTTCCCGATCTTGCAATGGGAAGAGATTGACAATCGGTTTGCCGCGCGAATTGCGGCTGCCCTCGGGCACTTCGTAGACCTTCAGCCAATACACGCGGCCACGGCTGCTGAAGCACATAATGGTGTCGTGGGTGTTGGCGATGAAGAGTTTTTCAACGAAATCTTCTTCCTTCGTTGCGGTGGCTTGTTTGCCGCGACCGCCGCGTTTTTGTGCGCGGTATTCCTCAACGGGTTGCGCTTTGAAGTAGCCGCCGTGCGTGAGCGTGACGACCATATCTTGCGGCTTGATGAGATCCTCCATCGAGGTCTCTTCGGCGTTGTAGACGATTTCGGATTTGCGCTTGTCGCCGAATTGCTTTTTGATGTCGGCGAGTTCGGTGCTGATGATTTGATCAACGCGCGAGGCTTTCGAGAGAATGTCGAGCAGGTCTTGCACAGCGGCGATCACTTCTTTGTATTCGCTGATGACTTTGTCGGATTCAAGCGCAGTCAAGCGCTGCAAACGCATTTCAAGAATGGCTTTGGCTTGAATGTCGGTCAGCCGGTACGCCTGCTCTTTCGTCTGCCAGCAATAGTCAGCCGTCACACCATCGGGGCGCAAGAATTCAACGTTGGCGCGCGACACCATTTCTTTGACAAGCTCGGATTTCCAGAGCTTGGAGGTCAGCGCGACTTGCGCTTCATCCGGCGTGGCTGACGCTTTGATCAGCGCGATGATCGGATCAACGTTGGCCAGTGCAACCGCCAAACCTTCGAGGATGTGCGCCCGAGCCCGCGCTTGCTTGAGTTCGAATTGCGTACGGCGGGTGACGACTTCGCGGCGATGAA
>JAAFHR010000446.1 GCA_013298455.1 Betaproteobacteria bacterium
CGATGCCCAAGCCGCCCACCAATATCGGTGTCATCAGCGAGCCGCCGCCAACGCCCGTGAGCCCAACGGTGATGCCGATGCCCAAGCCGATGGCGGGCAGTGTTGCGAAGTGAAGAATCTCTGTCATGGCTGTCATGCTAGGCAGCGATGTCAGAGTGCTAACTTTCTATAACTGCATATAAGGATGCTATTTTCGTCATAAAAAAGTATGCTGGATTCGCCACCTGATCTTCAGCGTGAAGCGGTGAGCGAAATTGTGTTCCCCTCTCCCCCGGAGGGAGAGGGGTTAGGGGAGAGGGGGACGTTTGCTGGAGCACAAAACGCTGCGCTCCGAATAAAGTGTCCCCCGTCCCACATCCTCTCCGGGCAGAGACTCTGCACAACTCCAATCTTCGTCATTCTCGCCCGAGCGCAGTGGGGTTCATCCTGAGCTTGTGGAAGATCGGGAATGACGAATCTGGGCGGGTTAGCGATGACTCTGCCTTTGTGCAGAGTTCCCCGTAGGTGAGAGCGAGCTACCGCCCCTCGAGCTCCTCACGCTCTCAGTTCGCACCCAGCGCCGCATGCGCCCAATTCAAAACATGGAGCAAGTTGGCGCTACTGGCCTTGCCTTGCCACGCAATGTCATACGCCGTGCCGTGATCGACGCTGGCTCGCAGAAACGGTAGGCCCACGGTCACGTTCACTGCGCGATCAATGCCGTCGAGCTTGACTGCAATCAAGCCGTGATCGTGTGTCATGGCAACCACGATATCGAATTCGCCTCGTTTGGCGCGCATGAAAATGGTGTCGGGTGGGTAAGGGCCCGACACGTCAATGCCGCGCGCTCTACACGATTGGATTGCAGGCACGATGTGCTGCGCTTCTTCGCTACCAAACAAGCCGTCTTCACTCGCGTGGGGGTTCAAGCCCGCCACGGCGATTTTGGGTGTTTGAGTACCGATTGAGAGCCACGGCGCAGCGTCATGGGCTTGCGTGATGGCGCGCGAAACCGATTCAGCGGAGATCGCGGCAATAGCGTCTTTGAGCGACAGGTGAATCGTGGTGAGCATCACGTTCATCGCGTCCGACGCGAACATCATCGCCACGGGCGCACCGCCGCACAAATGTGCCAACATTTCGGTGTGCCCTGGGAATGCTGAACCGGCGAGTTTCAACGCAGTTTTGTTGATGGGCGTCGTGATCAGCGCCGCGCATTCGCCGTTTTGGCATGCACTCACCGCTGCCTCAATCGACTTGATCGCTGCGCGCCCCGACGCGGGGCTCGCAATGCCATCTTGGTAAGCCGATTGGCTGGAAGTCTCAACGATTGTTAGGGCGAGCTGGGCGGCCTTTGGATGTTTGCTCATCGCTTGCGCCCGCTCGATGATGGCGCGTTCACCGAATACGACCACCGGGCGCGAGCCAAATTCGCACAGCGCATCAATGATGATTTCAGGGCCGACCCCTGCCGGATCGCCCATGGTGAGCGCGAACGGTTTCATCGGGCGCATCCTGTAGGAGCGGTTCCACCGCGATTTTGCGATTCCGAATTGGCGTCGCAGTCCAAAGATTTCGCGGTGGAACCGCTCCTACAGTTCGTTCTCATCGCGCCACCGCCGCGAGGTAGCGCCGCACCGTTTCAGTCATCCCAAAGTGCAGTGCATCCGCGATCAGCGCATGACCAATCGAAACTTCATCAGGTGCGACATGGCGCACAAACGCCGGCAGATTATCGAGATTGAGATCATGCCCCGCATTCACCCCCAAGCCAATGCTGCGAGCAAACAACGCGGCATTCGCAAATTGCTTGAGCACGACCGCAGCATCGGCGCGATTCGCGGCCTCAGCGTACGGCTCGGTGTAGAGCTCAATCCGATCTGCGCCGCAGTCCTTGGCTGCTGTGATCGATGCAATATCTGCATCAACAAACACCGACACGCGATCGGCATGCTGCTTAGCTTCGGCAATCAGCGGTTTGATCGCATGCAGGTGCGCCACGCTGTAGCCATGATCTGAGGTTTTCTGTGTGGTGCTGTCGGGCACGAATGTGGCTTGCTGCGGGCGACTGGCGGCAATCAGCGGCAGCAAGTTGTGCTCAGGATTGCCCTCGATATTGAATTCCGCTGTTGGAAACTGCCGCACCAACGCCGCCAGCGGCGCGACATCGTTTGCACGAATGTGGCGTTCATCGGGGCGCGGATGAATCGTGATGCCATGAGCTCCCGCTTCTAGAATGACGCGTGACAACGCAACCAGATCGGGCGTCCAGCCATGGTCTCGACTGTTGCGGAGCAGGGCGATTCGATTGACATTGACCGAGAGAAGCGTGGGCATGAATGTGAACGCAGCAAGTGCGAAAAATGAGACGGTGACAGCGCGCGATTTGCAAGTATGCACGAGCGTTGGTGCAGCGGTGCGCGAAGACGGCTTTGCGATTTTATCGGCGCAACAAGTCATGCACATCTGTGGTGTGGCCGCGACGGACGCGGCATCGAGAGCGGCGTTTTTGGAAAGCTGGAATGACCTGCCCACCGATGAATTTTTGGCCGATGGCGGACGCTACCGATTTCGTCGTCATGCATCACTGACGCTAAATGGCGGGCACTGGATCGACGAGCCGTATCGTCCGCATTGGCAACCCAAGGCCTACAACAAGCTGCACGGTGGCGTGTTTCGCACCTTTGCCGAAGTCAAACCCGACACCACCCACAACGCCACCTACCGGGGGATGGTGGAGGGTTTTGGGCAGGTGTTTCATCGGGCAGCCACCAAACCCAACGCGCCGTGGTTCGTAGAAAGCCATCAATTCCGCATTGATGCCCGTTTGGGTGAAGGCCGCCCGACGCCCGAGGGGGCGCATCGCGACGGCGTCGACTTCGTTGCGCTCATCATGCTGGGCAGGCGCGACGTAGAGGGCGCGGTCACCACCGTCTACGACAACGGCGGCAAGCTCCTCTCCGAATTCATGCTGCACGAGCCGTTCACCGCCATGCTGCTCGATGATCAGCGCGTCGTGCACGCCACCACCCCGTTTCGAGCCACTGGCCCCGCACCCGAGCGGGACACCTTGGTCATCACTTACCGTG
>JAAFHR010000447.1 GCA_013298455.1 Betaproteobacteria bacterium
GAGCAGCTCCGTATCACGCCGCCTGTTATTGGTAGGGGGAGCAGCAACGTTTGGGGTTTTTTCAGGGGCAAGTTCACTTTCACAAAATAATGCACCGGGCATTAGACCAGATATTTCGTTGATTCCTGAAAATGATCCATACATCCAAAGCTTGCGAGACGCAGTATCGGAGCTTAAGCGTCGTGATTTAGCTGCTGGTGGTGCGGCGTTGAACGGATGGCGATCTCTTGCTTCATCTCACAAATTTTGGTGTTTTAACACAAACTCTCCTGAAGAATTTGAAATTCACTTTAGTTGGACTTTTCTGCCATGGCATCGCGCTTATCTTCAGCGTATGGAGCGCGCCCTTCAGAGCGCTATACGCGAACCCAAAATTCGTATCCCATATTGGGACTGGTCGAAGGCGCGTAGGATTCCACAAGCATTTGCGCAGCAATTTTATAGTAGGAATGGAACCCTGGTTGAAAATCCTTTGTTCAATCCAACTCGATTCGGTGTGGCCGGGCAAGGAGGAGAGGTTAGCCAGTATAATGATGGACTACTCACAGCTCAGCGAGACTTCAGGCTGTTCGGTGGGCGCGCGCCATCAACAACAGGAAGCGCAGGAAGCCTCGAATTCGGACCTCATAACCGGATCCACGTCGAACTTGGCTTTAGAATGCCGGACGGGCCAGTCGGCGATATGGCGGATGAATTGTCGTCCAACGATCCCGTATTCATGGCGCATCACGCAAACATCGATCGGTTATGGTCGATGTGGCGACGGAAATGGCCCGGAGCGGACCCTGTGGATAGTGTATGGAGAGCACAAAAATTCGCGCTATCTGACTTCGATTCGTTAGAGTTTGAAATTTACTCGACATCCGAATTGCTCGATACAACCCAATTGCCATCACCGTATAGATATGAAGACGAGGGACCAACTGTGCCGCCTCCGGCCGCGCTCGCGCAGGCACGAATTGAAGGACGACTCCTAGAGCAGTCCCCCGCCGTCGGCGATCGCGGAACTACTCGTTTTCGATTTGAAATGACACCTGGCGCTTCCGATATCCTCCGAACCGAGGTGAACCGTGGGGCACCGTCTCTTGTAGTTGAAGGAATAGTCCTGACCGCCCGCCCGCAAACCTTCTCAGTGCAGCTTTTGGACCAGCAAGGCGGACAAGGAATTCGAATCGGTGAACTCACGACGTTAGGTGTTCGCAGCTCGCAAATTGGCCGTAGTGTGAGCGCTAACGTTCCAATAGCGCCCGAAATCGCTGACATGATCGCGAGTGGGAGAGGCGTTGAAGTCGTTGTTCAGGACACGACAACTGGCCAGATCACCCCCGGTCTGCGTGTCTCGATCGAGCGGTAACACGCAAATTATAGGAAGCGTCTGGAGCGCAACACGTTCCGGCCAATCCACCACCACATCCTTCGGTGCCATCCTTCTCGTTGCTTTTTTCATCTTGTGGCTCCGAGAATAAGTCTGGAACGCACCAGCCTTTGCGAGCACGTTCCAGACTCAAGCGTTAGGGTACGTCTACCCCCGCTGTGCGCGCATTTGCGCGTGCTTGTTCGAGGGCAATCCGAGCTTCTATGTTTGCGCGTTCGGCTTCGCGTAACGTCGTATCTGCACCGAGCAGCCGCCGCGTGCGCTCCTCCTGACTGTTGGGATCGATTGTTAGTGCGGACCTGGCATTCCGCAGTCCAAGGTCGGCGGACAGGACGGAGGCTTGAGCCTGCAATCGTGCTGCCTGGCGCGTTAAGCCTGCATTGCGGGCGGTGCCCAAAGCATCGATGGCCGGCCCAACTTGCGCTGCGATCTGAGCCGCGGTCGCCGAGACAGTTTCGGCGCGGCTAGCACGCTCGCCGTATCGGGCGGATTCAAGCGTACCATTCTCATTGAAACTTGCTTCCAGAATATTGTTTTGGAACGGACCATTGAAGAAAGGTAGCAACATGAGCCGTCCAAGTTGCGGTACTTGTTCTTCCGCGAATTCCTGGTCGCCGGCCTGCATCACGGCGACCAAACGACCGCGAGCCGGCATTCGGTACCTTATTCCATCGCGAGCACTACCAGCTTGCCCGCTTCTAGTTGCGGAGGGAGCTTCGCCGGTCGTCGCGTCGCGGATCTCGAACCCGACGCCAACAATCGCGGCGAGCCCCCCGTGACCAGGTCGGAGCCAAGCAGTGACAATTTCGTCGGGTAGGGGATCGACAACGCCGCCATTCTGAGTGTCTCCGCGAAACACCGTTCCGTTGGGCGGCCATATAACGGTCGATGTGTGGGTCACCGCCTCCAGCGCCCTGACGTGTGCTGCCTTCGCAGTTACCTCCGCCCGAGTAGCTGTAGCGAGTACGGCCACGGCCTGACGCACCGCTGCCTGTGTTGCACCATCTGGCCGTGTCCCAAGGATCGATGTGGCGTCGCTTATTGACCGCCAGCGTGCAGTAGCGTCAGCGAGGTTCCGCGTTGCGGTCTGTAGCGATGCGTTGGTCCGTTCGACGTCTCGGAGGGACGCAACCACTGCGGGGGTACAAGAGGCCGTCAAAGCGGTCTGTCCACCTCCGAGAATACCTGCTCGCACTGCGGCGACAGCCAGATCGATGCCAGCTGAGACCGTGTTCGTGATCACGGGACCTGTTCGATCGTCTGCTTCCGATGTGATCTGCCTGAGAGTACCGTTTGGATGATTCTTCACGCCAATCGCCGACACCTTCATGATACTCGAAAGGCTACTGTGATCGATGGCATAGCTATGCGCTGGGTCGGGCCGCAGCTGGCTCACCGCCGATACATGATTGCGAATCACTGCGTTGGGTGAGCAGGAATGCAACCTCCGGGTGACGGTGATCTCGTATTGTGCAAATGGCAATGTGTACGCGAAGCCCGTCGTTGCTCCCTCGCCCTGCAAAGGATTGACTTGCAGGGAGGTTGTGCATCCAGCAAGCAATGCGGCCGCACCGACCACAATAGAACGCTTTGACGATAACATTAGTCGATCCCTTCCTTTTGTAGGACATTCGCTGCCTTGCGTGACCGCCGCCGACGTCGGATTCTGGATGCTTCGCCG
>JAAFHR010000448.1 GCA_013298455.1 Betaproteobacteria bacterium
GACGAGGAGAAAAAGAAAAAAGCCGCGCAGTACACGATGACCTTTGCCACCGAGTACAAGATCGAAGACGTGATCAAGTACCCGATCATGCAAGCGGCGTTTAAAGACAACATCGAAAAGCTCTCCAAGGGCAAGATGTATGTGCGCTTGTTTCCTGCGGGTCAGCTCGCTGTGGGCGCGGCCCTAGCGCAGCGCGTGCAAGCTGGCACGGTGCAAGGCGCGTCGCTGTCGCTATCGAATTTCTCGCCGTATACCAAGACCGTCGATTTGATTAACGTGCCGTATTGGTGTGGCGAAAATCAAAAGTTTGCGAATTTGGTGACCAGTAAAACTTGGAATGACGACATCACGCCCAAGGTCACCGAAAAGGGCTTCAAGCCAATGTTTTATTTCACGACGGAGCCGCGCACGGTGTCTACTCGTCGTGGCTTCGGCAAAGTGATTAAAACGCCAACCGACATGCGCGGCATGAAGATGCGCGTGCCGCCATCAAAGCTCTTGCAAAAACTCTATCGCTTGCTGGGAGCGAACCCCACCGTGGTCGCGTGGGGCGAAACCACAACGGCGATCAAGCAAGGCGTGGCCGACGGGCTCGATCCAGCGGTCACTGCATTGGCAACGTTTGGCTTCACCGACGTGCTCGAAAACATGACCTTCGTTCGCACGGTGCCTGATGCCCAAATGTTTGCTGCGAACAACGCTTACTTCAGCGCGCTCAGCAAAGAAATGCAAACGGTGTTTGAAGACGCGTCGCGGATGACGCAGCTTCAAGCCTTTGCACAGCTCGATGCTTCACGCACTGAAGCAATGCGGCAAATGGCGGCGGGCGGCTGCAAGTTTTATGTGCCGACGGCGGCTGAATATCGGCTGTGGGTTGAGGCTTGTGGCGAGCAACGCGCTGATTGGAACGAGGACAAAATTGAGTTGGCTGGATCGCTCGCGAATTTCGATAAATTGAAGCTCGCGGCTAACACCAAGGGCTCAATCACGGTCAACGATTTCCAAGGCTAGCGGCCATGACGCATTCGTGGCAGCGCCGTTCTACGCAGGCGGGCTACGCCTTGTACGCACTCTACGCCGCGTACGTGCTGGTCGGTGCTGCCGCGCAAAAAATGGGGGCACAGCTCCCATTTCGCTTGGGCGATGTCGGTGAGTTTTTGCTGTTTTTCGTCGCGACGATTCTGTTCGTGGTGGGCTTCATTCAGACCGACGCAGAGACCAAGGGCGAAGGCTGGTTGTCAGCGTTAAACGCCAATGCAGAGCGCTACGCCATGCTGGTGTTTTATGTGTTTGTGTGCATCGTGATTGTGCAAGAGGTGATTCGTCGCTTCGTGCTCAACTACTCTTCGGCCTGGGCGCAGGAAACGGCGCAGTATGCGTTTATCTACTTGGGCTACGTGGGTGCGGCGTTTGCCGTGAAAGAGCGCGCGCACATCCGGTTTGATATTTTGCTGCAGCGTCTGCCAGCGAAGTTGCACGGTTGGGTGTATTTGTTTGCCGAGGTCTGCACGCTGGCCTTTGCCATCATCGCGGCGTATTGGTCGCTGCATACCGTGGCTCAATTGCTTGAATTTGGCGGCACGACGCCGGTGCTCCGGGTCAACAAAACATGGGCCGAGGCCGCGCTTCCGATTGGCTTCGGCTTGATGATTGTTCGTTGTTTGCAAATGATCTGGCGCGATTGGTCAGACATTCGCGCCGGGCGACCCGCTTACGTCGGCAAATCGATGTTTGAGGAATAGCGATGACTGTCACGCTGTGTCTGATTTTCATCGTCGTTCTTCTCGTCGTCGGCGTTCCCTTTTGGGTGACGCTCGGCCTTGGAACCTTTGCGCTCCTCTACACCACCGATGCGCTGCCGCTTTCGCTCATTGGCGAAGGGCTCTTCGAGGGTGTTGATTCGTTTGCCTTGATTGCGATTCCGCTGTTTATCTTGACTGGCGACATCATGGTGCGCTCGGGGCTCGCGTATCAGTTGCTCGATTTCGCAGAAGCAAGTTTCGGCAGTTTGCGCTCTGGATTTGGCACTTCAACGGTGATGGGCTGCGGCTTGTTTGCGTGCATTTCGGGTTCTGACGCGGCCGACGCAGCGGCGGTGGGCCGCATTACGATGGATCGATTGGTGGAGCGCGGCTATCCCAAAGCCTACGCTTGTGCATTGGTTGCCAGCGGCGCCTGTACGGGCATTTTGATTCCGCCGTCGATTGCGTACATCATCCTTGGCATGGTGCTCGGCGTTTCAGCAACCACGCTGTTTCAGGCAGCGTTCGTGCCCGGTGTCATGGTCCTCGTTGCGGTGATCGTGACCAACGCGATCATCAATCGAATTAGGGGCTACGAGAAATCCACGGACAGGTTTGATTTCGGCAAATGGCTGAAAGCGCTCAACGCCGCGAAATGGGCGCTGTCGATCCCAATCATCATTCTCGGTGGCATTTACTCAGGCTGGTTCACGCCGACGGAATCAGCGGCGGTCGCTGCGGCGGTCGCCGTGGCGATTGGCTTGATTCAGAAGCGAATTTCAGTGGCGCAGTTTCCAACGATGCTCGGTACTTCAGCGCGCGTATGCGGTGTGATCCTGCCGATCATCGCGGTCGCATTGCTGTTCGCTCAAGCGCTCACCGTCAATGACGTGCCGCAGCGTTTTGTTGAGGTGGTGATGAGCTTCGGCGGCGACCGAAACACCGTGATTTTCATGATGCTGGTGATCTGGGTGATCGCGGGTTGCTTCATGGAAACGAGCCCGTGCATTGTGATCCTAGCGCCGCTCATGTGGCCGCTCGCGCAAAAGGTGGGCATGGAGCAGGTTCACTTTTGCGTGTTCATGATCACGACACTTGGCTTGGGCTTTATCACGCCGCCATTCGGTTTGAATCTTTTCGTGATGTCCGGCCTCACCCGCACGCCGCTCACCGCCATCGCTCGGCAAGCCTTGCCGTTTGTGGGCGCGATGATTTTGGTGTCTGCGGCGATTGGTTACATCCCGCAAATTTCAATGTTTACGTTTAACAAATAGCCCTTGGAATGTCATGATTACTTA
>JAAFHR010000449.1 GCA_013298455.1 Betaproteobacteria bacterium
CGCAGAGCTTGAGAGCGCACGGCAAAATCGTATAAGCGTAGGTCAGCGCCAACACATTGGAGCTGCTGTCACCCACCTTGTAGCCCAAATAGCTCACGACTGGTAGCGCAACGCCCGCAGCAAGCGCCAAATTGGCTTTCGTAACAAATGCCCAAATGCCAAAGTAACTGCCGGTTTGCGCTTGCGCCCGCTGTTTGGCAATCGCGTCGGCGAGCAGCGCCGGTGGTAGCGACAAATCCGCACCGAGCGCCACGCCCGTTGCGATGCAAACCAACAAAAACGGAATACGATCACCGCTCGAAAAGCTCGCCGCCCAGATGAATGCGACGACTGCCAAGAGCATGCCCACCGCCCACGCAAAGACCTTACCGCGACGCCGCGCAAGCCAAGTCCAGAGCGGCATCGCGATAGCACCCGCTAAAAAGTAGCTCACTAAAAACTGCGGCTCCCAGTCCTTTGCGCGAAGCACGTCGTCAACAAAAAAGAGCAGCAGCGTGGCGGGAATCGCCGAGGCGATACCATTTAGCGCAAAGATCGCCAACAGTGCCCGAAAGCGAGTGTCACTCAACACGCTCCAAAGCGACTCATGTTGGGCGCTGTTGACCTTCGCCTCACGTAAGCCCCACAGCGCAAACGCAGCGAGCAGCAACACGACCACGAAAATCCAAGAAAACTTGGCGAGCCCTTCGCCCGTGGTTGCGCCAAGCGTTGCGGGCAGCGCGGCGGCAAAGAGCACACCGATCAAGCCAATGGCTTCACGTGATGCGGTGTAAGTCGCTCGGGTGCTGGCGTGCGCCGGAAGCTCTGCGCCCCAAGCGCTGTGCGAAATGCTTGCTAGGCTAAAGCCAAAGTACACCAACACCAATGAGCCAGCGAGCCACCACCACAGCCCAATCGGCGAATGCGCCGGGTTGAGCAGTGCGAGCATCCCCACGGCGAGCACTGCCGTTGCCACTGCGCAAGAAATGAATCGGGTTTGCAATCGATCCACCCAGCGCCCCAAGAGCGGATCGATCAGGGCATCGGCTAATCGCAGTACCAAGAGCAACACGCCCAACGAAGCGAGCGACAGACCCAGCTCGGCGTAGTACTTTGGAATGTGCACATAGATCGGCAGCGCAGCCATCGCAAGCGGCGCCGCAAAAAGGCTGTAGCGCGCAACTTCGAGCTTGGGCGCTTTGGGTAGCGTTGTATTCACGCTTTGGCTAACGCGGTTTTCAAATCGACAGCTCGGCAAGCAACATCGTGCAATCAATCATGGAGACGACCCGAGCAAGCGTTTACGAAACGCGCCTTGCGAGGTTTTTTCACTCAGCCAAATGTCAAAAAACGCATCGGTGAATGCGGCGTCTTGCACTTCTCCGCGCAACACGCCATTGTGAAAAAACTTAGCCGAGCGCGCTGGTGTGGCCACCCCCGTGATCTTGTCGCCCGGCTTCACATCGGCAAACACGCGCTGCATATCGGCGAGCCACTTTGGGTAGAGCGCTTCGCTGCCCGTGCCTTGTTCGCGCATCTCATCAATGCTTCGTTCGGCGAGCACCTTGGCGGTGAAATTGCGGAGGTATTCGATGTCGAGTACAAAGGGTTTGCCCCGCTCGTAGGGCTGACCGTTTGGGGTCCAGAGATATGCGTTGTAGACCTGAAACCCAAATACGCGAAGCAATCCGCCACCGCGTGGCTTGAGCTCGGGTAACCCCGCAAGGGCCGCCGGTGCGACGGCGGGCGCGACGATGCCGGCGCTTTGTGCGGCAACGTTCAAAGTGAGGCAACCCGCGCCAAATGCTGCGGTCAATGCGATCGCGCTCAGCGCCCGTCTGGCCATCGGTGAACGTTGCTGCTGGGTCATGTCAGGATTCCTTGGTGAGCGTGAAATGAAACACATCAATGCTTTTGGCTTCAAAACCTGCGATGCAGTAGGCCAGATAAAAGCGCCAAAGTTTCAAAAACTTTTCCGAGTAACCAAGCGAACTCACCGCTGCCGATTCCGCATCAAACTGCTTCATCCAACGCCTGAGCGTTTCCGCGTAGTCAAGACCAAAGGCATGACGTCCGCTCACCGTGAGCCCAGCCCGCTCGGACTGTTCGACAAATCGCTCGGGCGAGGGCAGCATGCCGCCGGGGAAGATGTATTGCTGAATGAAGTCGCTCGACTTCTGATACTGCTCGAACCTCGCGTCATCTATCGTGATCACTTGAATCGCAGCACGCGCACTGGGTTTCAAACACTGCGCCACAGTTTTGAAGAAGCTCGGCCAATATTTCTCGCCCACGGCCTCAAACATTTCAATCGATGCCACGCCATCGAAGCTCGCTCCAAAGCGCGCAGCGGCGTCACGGTAATCGCAGAGTTCAAGGGTGACGAGCTGATCCAAACCAGCGGCAGTAATGCGCTGTTTGGCGTATTCCAGCTGCGCGGGGGAGAGCGTGATGCCAGTGACTCGCACGCCGCGCGTTCGCGCTGCATGCTCGGCGAAACCGCCCCAACCGCAGCCGATTTCTAGGAGGTGTGCGCCGGGTTGCGGATTGATTTCGTTGAGGATCCGTTCGTACTTGGCCGTTTGCGCATCGGTGAGCGATTGAGATGCGTCGCCAGAAAACAGCGCGGACGAATAGGTCATGCTCGGATCGAGCCACAAGCGATAAAACGCGTTGCCCAAATCGTAGTGCGCCTCAATGTTTTTACGGGCTTGCTTTTTGTTGTTCGTTCGTAAGAAGTGGCGCAGGTTAAAGAGCCAAGCTTTCCAGCCACGGCCATAAAACGCGGGCATTAATGCTTGTTGATTTTTGGCGAACAATGTCAGAAGCGCCGTTAAATCAGGGGTGTCCCACAGCCCGTTGAAATACGCCTCGCCAAACGCAACATCTCCGCCGGTGAGCACTTGCGAGCACATGGATAGATCGAGCACATGCAGATGCGCGTGTGTGCCGGAAACTTCATCGCCGAACTCATGTCGACTCTGATCGGGTAATGTGACGGTGAGTCGCCCAAACTGCAAGCGCGCTAAGAGTTTGAAAAGAACGCGGGCTG
>JAAFHR010000045.1 GCA_013298455.1 Betaproteobacteria bacterium
TTGCTGTGCAGGAGCGTTGCGCCTTTCGACACACCTGTCGTGCCGCCGGTGTATTGCAGCACCGCTGGATCGCTGAATTTCGCTGTTGACGGCGAGAGCGCGAGCCCTTTGGCTTTGGCCATCGCGTCGTTAAATTTCACCGCCGTTGGCAAGGAAAACGCGGGCACCATTTTCTTTTTGTTTCTGACGACGTAGTTGACAATCGCGCCCTTCAAGAAACCCATCATGTCGCCCATCGCAGCCACCACGATGTGCTTGATCGGCGTTTTGTCGACGACTTGCTGCAACGTCGCCGCGAAGTTTTCCAAAATGATGATGGCTTTGCTGCCGGAATCCTTCAGCTGATGCTCAAGCTCGCGCGGTGTGTAGAGCGGGTTCACGTTCACAGCGACAAAGCCTGCGCGCAGCACGGCGGCCACTGCAATCGGGTACTGGAGCACGTTGGGCATCATGAGCGCAACGCGATCACCTTGCTGCAAACCGAGGCTTTGCAAGTAAGCGCCCATGGTGCGCGATGCGGCATCCACCTCCGCATACGAAATCGTTTTGCCCATGCAAGTAAACGCCGGGCGCGTTGCAAACTTTTGGAAACTCTCTTCGAGCAATTGCACGATGGAGCTGTACTGCGTGTTGTCGATGGTCGCGGGCACGCCCTTCGGGTAATGCGAAAGCCAAATTTTTTCCATGATGTCCTCCTTACGGTTGCAGGGCGATTCTCGTTCGCCGATGAGTTCCCCGATGAGCCGCTGCGCGCCTTGTTTTGTAAGCGTCATGACAGCTATCGAATCGCCGATGTTAGCAGCGGAAAACGCTTAAAACGGGGTGATTTACCCGTTGGTGAGCGTTGCAAACTATTGCAGTATGGCTATACCAGTCTAGCCCATAACTAGTATGGCATATGAGCAATTAATCTAGCTTATCGAATTATTTATAAATTCTCATGTAGCCCAATTAAAATAAAGCTTACATTGAAATTGTTTGTTTTGCAGCGGGTAAACTCGTCTCATGGCTTTACTCACACTTCAAAACGCGCAACTGGCCTTCGGCCTTGCGCCACTGCTCAATGGCGCAGACTTCGCAATCGAATCCCGCGAGCGAATTGGCCTCATCGGCCGAAACGGCGCAGGCAAAAGCTCGCTCCTGAAAATTCTGGCGGGCACGCATTCACTAGACGATGGCGCCATTGCGCGGCAATCGGGGCTCCGCGTTTCAACGGTGCCGCAAGAGCCCGTGTTTGCGGGCGACGCCACGGTGTTTGAAGCCGTCAGCGGCGGCCTGCAACGCGTGCTCGATTTACGCAAAGCCTATGACGACGAAGCCGTGGGCAACGCCGATGCGCACGTGATGGCGGATTTGCAGCACGAAATCGATGTGCTCGACGGCTGGACGTGGGAATCCCGAGTTGACGCCACGCTCTCGCAGCTCTCGCTCGATCCCACGATCAAAGTCGCCACGCTTTCCGGCGGTTTGAAGAAGCGCGTCGCCATTGCCCAAGCGCTCGTTGCTACGCCAGACATTTTGCTGCTCGATGAACCCACGAACCACCTTGATCTAGCGGCAATTGCATGGCTCGAAGATCTGCTCAAAAACTTCAAAGGCAGCGCCGTCATCATCAGCCATGATCGTGCGTTTTTGGACAACGTCGTCACGCGAATCGTTGAATTGGATCGCGGCAAACTCCGAGATTACGTGGGCAACTACGCCGCGTACGAAACACAAAAGGCCGCGCAGCTTGAGTTCGAAGCGACGGTCAACGCCAAGTTCGACAAGTTTCTCGCGCAAGAGGAAGTGTGGATTCGAAAGGGCGTTGAAGCGCGTCGCACTCGAAACGAAGGCCGCGTGTTGCGCTTGGAAAAACTTCGCGATTCGCGCGCTCAGCGCCGCGATGTGCTCGGTCGCGTCAAGCTCGAAATCACCAGCGGCGAGAAGTCTGGCAAGATCATTGCCGAGTTGACCGATGTCAACAAATCGTTCGGCAGCAAAACCATCGTGCGAGATTTCACTGGCACCATTTTGCGCGGCGACAAGGTCGGGCTCGTTGGCTCGAACGGCATCGGCAAAACGACGCTCCTGAAACTCATCCTCGGGCAACTACAACCCGACAGCGGAAAAATTCGCACCGGCACCAATCTGCAGATCGCGTATTTCGATCAAATGCGCGACGCGCTCGACGAAGAAGCCACCCTCGGTGAATTTATTTCTCCGGGCAGCGATTGGATCGAAGTCGGCACCAAACGAACGCACGTGATGACGTACCTCACGGATTTCTTGTTCACGCCCGAGCGCGCCAACGCCCAAGTAAAAATGCTCAGCGGCGGCGAACGAAATCGTCTGCTACTCGCACGGCATTTCGCCAAAGAAGCCAACGTTTTGGTGCTCGATGAACCCACCAACGATCTCGATATCGACACGCTCGAACTACTCGAAGACAAGCTCGCCAACTACGACGGCACCGTGTTTATCGTCTCGCATGATCGGCGCTTCCTCGATAACGTGGTCACCAGCTGCCTAGTCGCGGAAGGCGACGGCCTGTGGCGCGAATACGAGGGCGGCATCACTGATTGGCAAGCGCAGGCGAAGGTGATGGCAACCATGACCTCTATGGGGTCCAACGACGACGCAGAACCCCTCGCTCGTGGGCGGGAGAGGGGCAGGGGTGAGGGTGCAGGCGCAACGAACCAACCCTCGCTCATTGCAACACCCTCCCCGCTCACCACGCCGCCAAACAAAACCAAACTCTCATTCAAAGAACAACGAGAGCTCGACGGCTTGCCTTCCAAAATCGAAGCGCTTGAAAAAGAGCAAGCCGATCTCAACGCGCTGCTAGCAGACGGCAAAATATTTCAGTCGGACGCCAAGCGCGCGGCCGAGGCCAGTAAGCGCATCGGCGAAATCGAAGAGCTTGTTTTGGTGGCGATGGAGCGATGGGAAGATTTGGCGGCGAAATAGCGCTTGCGAACGCTAGTAGAGGACTTGACATTGTCATATGGGGGGGGGGTAAATTCCCGGCTCCAGAACTTCCAATCAGAAACGGGGCGATATGCGCTACTTAAATTTCACTTCGGTCGTGTCGGCTGCAATGCTTGCTCTTGGTCTTTCCAGCACCACACAAGCGCAAGACCGAGTCGCACCGGTAGTCATCACGGCGAGCAAATGCACGTCCGGCTGGACGTGCTACGCGCCAACCAGTATGGGGGAACAAAATATGTACAACCCTATGGATTACGTAGATCAAGCGGGGCTTGGGTCCGCAGCCACAGTTCGCGATGCGATTCTCGTTGAAATTGGGAAATACGCCAAGAGCGTGATTGACTCCTACAAACTGACGTGTAAACCAGCCGGGCAATCCGACGCGCAGTACACGGCGGCGCAAATTACGCTGTGTATCGGCCAAGCAATGTCAGCAGTAGAAGCACAATTCGGCCGAGCAATGTCGGCAGCTCAGGTCGTAAGTGGACAGGGGCATTGCAACGCGCAAATCGCTCTCGAACAGGCAACTACGGGAGTTAAGAGCTGCTAACACAACCAGTTTTTACGGAATGGGATTTCAGGGAAGGATTTATGACAAAAACTAAACTCAGCATTCTTGCCATCCTTCTTGGTTTTTGCGTGTGGCTTGGAGTGTCTAGGACGTCGCTTGACCTCTTTGCCAGCAGAAAAAGTAACGAAGCCGTTCGATCAGTCGCCGTGACCGCTGCCCGAAACCCAGCCGACTCATCGGCCGCAGTGGAATCAGTAGCGCAACCCGCATCGGTTTCCGAAGTGAGCCGCCTGACGCCAGTACGTGCGACACTAGGGGCTGGCAGCGACATGACAAAACCATGGAGCCGTCGTGTTGCGTCAAGCGATATCGGTTCAGAGATACTGAGCTTGATTGCGAGCGCCGACCCAAACGACTGGACTCTAGCGGCAACGTTAAACAGCGAATGTGCTAGGGTGGTCAACCTTTCGCTATCGCCGCTGCGCGACGATCAAGCGGCAACCATTCGCAGATTTCACTCTCGCTGCGGAGCGGCGGCAGACTCCGTGACGCCCCTCGTCCAACCGGGCCTAATCGCCAAAGCCGCTGCCGCGGGCTCGCCACTCGCGAAAAGCTTTGTACGTCCTGCAGACCTTAAAGACGGGCTGAGTACTGACACGTACGAGGCGATCCTACAAACTCTTACAAAAGAAGCTTTGCGCGCGCCTTGGCTCACGCTCAATCGTGCACGACTAGAGTCGTTGATCGAAACGCTACCTGATTGGCACGGTACAAGCGATTTGGTTATTACGGCGTCATTGACGAAGGCTATATGTTCGATGGGCGATGACTGCACTCCCAACAGCCTCCACCTGTTGACCCTTTGCTCTCGCTCGTCCTTTGCGCTCTGCGACACGAGCGAGGGACTGTCATCGACGCTGCGAGCGCTTAACGTCAACGAACAAGAGCAAGCCCAACGGCTCTCAGAGTGGCTTGCGAAAACCATCGCAGAGCGCAACCTCGAAGCGCTGGGGCTTCGCAAGAAGCAACGTTGACGAAACTCGCGATACGTCATCATCATGCCGAATGTGAAATCGAACTAGAGAGCATGTTTTGAACGTAACGCAACGTTAGGAATTTTTGTGGCGAAGTGTCGGTCACCGCGACGACGGCTTGGCGCGCAAGCTACGCCGCCAGCGCTCTTGCCTTGACAGTTTTTCCTTTGACCTTGCCGTTGTTAAGCGCCGCAAGCGCTTTCTTGGACGCGTCCCGTGCGACCGCCACGTAAATCGCAAAATCATTCACATTGATTTTGCCAACCTGCTCTTTGCTCAAACTGCCTTCGCCGCAGAGCGCGCCAAGCACATCACCCGCGCGAATTTTTGCTATGCGGCCGCCGAGGATTTGCGGTGTGGTCATGGGCGGCACAAGCGCGGCGTCTGACGTTGAGGTAACGCCCGCACTCGCACAAACGCCGCGTCGGAAAGCAAATCAACACCCGCCCCCCCACTTCTCCCCGGGGGAGGGAGCTAAACCAAACTCTCCTTCAAAGAACAACGAGAACTAGACGGCTTGCCTTCCAAAATCGAAGCGTTGGAGAAAGAGCAAGCCGATCTCAACGCGCTGCTAGCAGACGGCAAAATATCTCAATCGGACGCCAAGCGCGCGGCCGAGGCCAGTAAACGCATCGGCGAAATCGATGAGCTTGTTTTGGCGGCGATGGAGCGGTGGGAAGTTTTGGCGGCTAAGTAGTCACTAGGAGTCCGGGCGTAAGGCAAGCTCAATAAATCAACCGCCCGTCAGACGAAAAAATCGCGAGCTCAGGTTGAATGTTGAGCACGGTTCCAGCGTTGGTTTGGCGGAAGGTGATTTCACCCAACACGATGGATTCGGTGTTGAGGATTCGCTTGACCTGTTCGCTGGTGGGCGTTTTTCCGCTGCGACGAATTGCCTCTAGCGTCAGTCGCGCTGCAAAGTAGCCTTCGAGCGCCAATTCATCCGGGGTGACGCCACTGGCGTACGCGCTCATGTCTTGACGAAACTGCCGAACGATGGCGCTTTTGTTGTCTGAGGCGATGGGCGTGGCGGACAACAAAATCACGCCTTTGATGCCATTGCCGAGTAAGGCTGAGATGGCCGCAGTGCCGATGTCTGAGGTGACGTAGAAGTAAAACGCGGACCCGGTTGTGCGGGCAGTTCGGATGAAGTCGGCCGCTGCCTCGTAGCCGATGAGGAGCACGACCGCAGTCGGACGAAACTCAACAATTTCGGGCAATACAGCGGTGGCTCGGTTGGTTTGTTCGGCCACCTGCACGAGCTTGGATTCAAAGCCGCCGATGGCTTGCAACGCCTTAAGATAGACCTGCGCCCGCGCCGTTGATTGCGCATCACGCTCAGCCAGCACAATGACTCGCCGACGGTTCAAATCCGACAGATTGCGAGCGATGGCTTTGGCGGTATCGACATCCGACAAACGCGGAGTCACGAGCACATCGGCCAAAGAGATTCGCTGCTGGGGTGAGGCCGAAAGTCCGCCAACAATGGCGATCCCCGATTTTTTGGCAATGGCCGACATGCTGCTGAGCGAGGCTTCCCCAGAGCCGCCGAGAATGGCGAGCGCACCCTTTTTCGCGAGCTCAGTCGTCAGCTCTGCTGCATCAATCGGGCTGGCCTCATCGTTTTCAACTTGCAGCAATATGGTTTTTCCGGCAATTCCGCCACCGGCGTTGGCAGCCTTAACCGCTGCCGAGGCGCCACGTACGAAGCTCACGCCCGCGCCGCCTTGATGCGATGAGATGGGGAGCACAGCACCGAGCAGATGCGAGTTGCTGACCGGACGTTGTGCCCGCGATTCGTTGGCGGTGAGGGCAAAAATCGCAACCACCACACAGGCTGATTGGCGCAGAGCGACGAGAGGCTGCATAAAGGAAATCACTTGGAACGAGCGTCGCACGAAGTGAGCGCCCCTACGGGCACACTGATCGCGCAGACTTTTCCGAAGTTTTACTGTGTCTAGCGGGTTTAAGCAATGCCTATCGCTCGCCTTCTCGGCTGCAGCGGCAGCGCGTGTGGTTGTATTGCGCAGCCGTCGCGCTCCAGCGGCGGCTACAAGGTGAGCGCCCGAGCCTTGACCGTCTTTCCCTTGACTTTACCGTTGTTGAGGGCGGCCAGTGCCTTTTTTGAGACGTCCCTGGCGACGGCAACGTAGATGGCGAAATCGTTCACGTTGATCTTGCCCACCTGATCTTTGCTTAGACCGCCTTCCCCGCAGAGCGCACCGAGCACATCGCCTGCGCGAATTTTTTCTTTGCGGCCACCGAGGATTTGCAGGGTGGTCATGGGGGGCACGAGAGCGGCATCTGAGGTAGACGTAACGCTCGCAATCGGATGCCATTCGCAGGGGCGACCTTGGATGTCTTCGATCTTGTTGATCCAGTGCATTTCGTTCATGCCAACAAGATTCAGCGCGAGCCCCAATTCGTCGCCACGCCCCGTGCGACCCACGCGGTGGATGTGCAGTTCGGGTTCGGGGGTGACGTCGATGTTGATCACGGCATCAAGCCCCTGAATATCGAGTCCGCGCGCGGCAACATCGGTCGCCACGAGCACCGAACAGCTTTTGTTCGCAAACTGAATCAGCACCTGATCGCGATCTTTTTGATCGAGTTCGCCGTGCAGCGCAAGCGCAGAAAAACCATCCGCTTTCAATCGCTCCAACACGTCTTTGCATTTGGCTTTGGTGTTACAAAACGCGAGCGTTGACGTGGGGCGAAAATGCCGGAGCAGCAAGGACACCGCAGGCAAGCGCTGATCCCGTTCGATCTCGTAGAAGAATTGGCGAATCTTGGTGTCGCTGTGTTGCGCTTCAACTTTGACCGTTTTGGGGTTGCGTTGAAATTGCGTGGCGAGCCCCTCAACACCGGGCGGATAGGTCGCTGAAAACAAAAGCGTTTGTCGATCACGCGGACAGTGTTTGATGACCTTGGCGATGTCGTCGTAAAAACCCATGTCGAGCATGCGATCAGCTTCGTCGAGCACGAGGGTCTTCATTGCGTGCAGATCGAGCGCGCCGACATCGATCAGATCTTGAATTCGACCCGGTGTGCCCACCGCGATGTGAGCGCCGTGTTCCAAGCTGGCGCGTTGCGGACGCATTGGAATGCCGCCGCAGAGTGTGAGGATTTTGATGTTGTCTTCGGCGCGAGCGAGACGCCGCAGCTCTTGCGTGACCTGATCCGCCAGCTCGCGGGTGGGGCAGAGCACGAGGGCTTGGGTATCGAGCAGAGTCACATCGAGCTTTGCCAGAAGCGGCAAGGCAAACGCCGCCGTTTTGCCACTGCCGGTGGCGGCTTGCGCAATTAAATCGTGCCCCGCCAATGTGATGGGAAGGCTCGCCGCTTGGATCGGCGTCATCGATACATACCCCAATCGATCAAGATTGGCGAGCATGGCCGCAGACAGCGGCAGTGTTTTGAAATCGGTGGTCATGGTCGGAGCTTAGACGAAAGCAGAGGGTTGTTCGCTCTACCGAACTCGCCGCGCCATCAACGTGCCGCAGTAGAGCGATTACGCCAGCGTCACTTCGACGTTGTCGAGCAATCGCGGCGCGCCCAATTTAGCAGCAGCCAATACGACCAATTCGCGATCCGAATCGAGCGGTGGCATGAGATCACTGCGCCGACGTACCGTGACGTAATCTGGCAGCCAACCGTGACGCGCCAGATCGGTCATCGCTTCGGCCTCTAGCGTGGCGTAGGAATGCGTGCCGTGGTGCAGCGCATCGCTCATTTCTTGTAGCACTCGGTACAGCCGCGGTGCTTCGGCGCGCTCGGCAGCGCTCAAATATTGATTGCGTGACGAGAGTGCCAAACCGTCCGCCGCGCGCACCGTTTCCGCCAGGATAACCTCTACAGGCAGCGCCAGTTGCCGCGCCATCGATTCCAGCACCAAGCATTGCTGATAGTCTTTTTTTCCAAACACGGCGGCTTTGGGTTGCACCATGTTGAAGAGCTTCAACACCACCGTCGCCACGCCACGAAAGTGGCCAGGGCGCACTGCGCCTTCGAGAATGCTTTCGATTTTTTCGGGCACGACCGAATAGGTTTGCGGCTCGGGATAAAGCTCTTTTTCATCGGGCGCAAACACTACATCGCAATCGATGCTCTCCAATTTTTTGCAATCATCGGCGAGCGTTCGCGGATATCGGTCAAAGTCTTCGTGTGGGCCGAATTGCATTCGGTTCACAAAAATGCTCACCACCGTGCAAGCCCCGCGCGGCGCGGCTTCTTCGACTAATCGAAGATGGCCTTCATGCAAATTCCCCATCGTAGGAACGAACACATTGTTGGGCACGCCGCGCAAGTATTTGCGCAACTCCGCGACGGTATGAATGAGTTCCATGAATTGCTCCCCTTGCTTTAGTTCTTCGCGCCGCAGCGCTATGAAAACTGATGAACGGCGTCAACCAGTTGCGCCGGATTGTCAACGATTCGTCTCGCACCTGCCGTTTCAAGCTCCGTGCGATCACCAAAGCCCCACAGCACGCCGATCGAATGCGTGTTGGCGTGCTGCGCCGCTTCGATGTCTTTGTCGCGATCACCAATCATCACACACTGCTTCGGATCGATTTTGTAGTGTCCGACCAAATGCGCTAGAAGCTCCGTTTTCTTATCAAACCGACCATCGAGCTCGGGGCCGTGAATGCCATCGAAGTATCGCGTTAGCTCAAAATGCTCAATGATTTTTTCGGCGAAGACGCGCGGTTTGCTGGTGCAAAGCGCGATAGTAAAACCCTGCGCGTAGAGCGTTCGAATCGCATCCGTCATTCCGTCGTACAGCGCATTTTCTGACCAGCCGTGTTCGGTGTAGCGCTCGCGATAGAAATGCAGCACCGCCTCCACGTCGATACCCGCAAAGTGCTTCGGCAAGCTTTCGCGAAACGGCGGGCCGATGAACGGACCGATCTGCTCAGCAGTCAGCGTTCGGAAACCGAGCTTGGCAAGACCGAAGTTTAAACATCGTTGAATTCCCAGCGCATTGTTGGAAACAGTGCCGTCAAGATCAAAAAAAAGCGTGGTGATGGACACGTAAAATGGCTCGAAACAAAGGATGTCGCTATGTCAGTGAAGTTTATCGAAGGTCGAATCGTTGGCCGCACGAATCACACCGAATCGCTCTTTTCATTGCAGTTTGACGCGCCATTGGAATCCTTTGTGGCAGGGCAGTTTTGTCGCGTGGGTTTGCCACTGATCACCGAAAAGGGCGAAGAAATCGTGATGCGCCCGTATTCGTTGGTCAACGCGCCGCATGAGCGCCCCTTTGAAATCGTGCTCATCGAGGTCGACAAGGCCGCTGGCGGCGTGCTCACGCCCGCGCTCGCACAACTCAAAGTGGGCGATACGCTCTGCGTTGCGCCGCGCGCCAACGGTTTTTTCTCGATTCCGGAAGTGCCCGACGCTGAGATTCTTTGGGGTCTCTCTACGGGCACGGCGATTGGACCGTATCTGAGTTTCATGAAAACCGATGCGCCGTGGGCGAAGTTCAAAAAAATCGTGTTTGTTCATGCCGTGCGCACCGCCGCCGAATTGACTTACCGAGCGCAGATCGATGAGATCGCCAAAGCGCACCCCGAGCAGTTTCAGTACATTCCGTTTGTGTCACGCGAGGATTACCCCGGTGCCATTCGTGGACGAATCCCCAATGCCATTGCCGACGGTTCGCTTGAAGCACGTGCCGGGCTTGCTTTGACAGCAGACACATCACACTGCATGCTCTGCGGCAATCCTGACATGGTGAACGACACCACAGCCATCTTGGAAGCACGAGGTTTGCGTAAACACAAACGCAAAGAGGCCGGGCACATCACGACTGAGGCGTATTGGTAGCGCCCCCGCAGACGCGTGGCTCAGAGCATTCTTGGTTTGGGCTGTGTCGTCAAAAGTAGATTGACACTCACGACGTACAAGTGCACATTTCGGCTCACGCGATCCCCACCGGACGCATATTTTTGAGGGCTCTATGAACAAACTCGCAGCAGAATTTATTGGTACGTTTTGGTTAGTGCTGGGCGGTTGTGGCAGCGCTGTACTCGCAGCCGCCTTCCCGAATGTCGGAATTGGTCTGCATGGCGTCTCGCTCGCCTTTGGGCTTACGGTGTTGACGATGGCCTATGCGATTGGCCACATCTCGGGCTGTCATCTCAATCCTGCCGTTTCAGTGGGGTTATGGGCGGGCGGGCGATTCGATGGGAAAGATTTGTTGGGCTACATCATCGCGCAAACACTAGGCGCGATTGCCGCCGCAGCGGTGCTCTATGTCATCGCCACGGGGCGCGCCGGTGTTGACATTGGTGGCTTTGCATCGAATGGCTTCGACGCGCTATCACCTGGCAAATACTCGATGATGGCCGCACTCGTCTGTGAAATCGTGATGACCGCCATGTTCCTGTTCGTGATCATGGGCGCCACCGACAAACGCGCTCCCGCTGGGTTTGCACCCATCGCCATCGGCCTGTGTCTAACGCTGATTCACCTGATCAGTATTCCGGTGACCAACACATCAGTCAATCCTGCACGGAGTACGGGCGTTGCGCTGTTTGCGGGCGGCGGCTACGTGGCTCAACTGTGGCTATTTTGGGTCGCGCCGTTGATCGGCGGTGCGCTCGGAGCGTGGATTTACAACGCGGTTGCAAAACGCGACTGATCCAAGATCGCTTGCGCAAAAAAAAGGGGCTTCGCGCCCCTTTTTTATTGCTCGCCCAAAAAACCACCACTTTGATGGGCCCACAGCCGCGCATAGAGGCCGTCGCTCGCCAAGAGTTCTTGATGCGTGCCCTCTTCAATGATGCGGCCTTCATCGAGCACGACGAGCCGATCCATCGCGGCGATGGTGGATAAACGATGTGCAATAGCGACCACGGTTTTACCCTCCATTAAGCGATACAAACTTTGCTGAATCGCGGCTTCAACCTCGGAATCGAGCGCGCTCGTGGCTTCATCAAGCAGCAAAATCGGTGCGTCTTTGAGCATCACCCGAGCGATGGCGATCCGCTGACGTTGCCCACCTGAGAGCTTCACGCCGCGCTCGCCGACATGCGCGTCGTAGCCCTTCCGCTCTTTCGGGTCAGTAAGCGAATCGATAAAGGCGCTTGCCTCGGCGCGCTCGGCGGCGTGGCGCATTTGCTCTTCGGTCGCATCGGGGCGGCCGTACATGATGTTTTCGCGCACGGAGCGGTGCAGCAGCGAAGTGTCTTGCGTGACCATGCCAATTTGCGCTCGGAGTGAATCTTGTGTGGCGAGCGCGATGTCTTGCCCATCGATGAGCACACGGCCCTTTTCAACATCGTAGAACCGCAAGAGCAGATTCACGATGGTCGATTTCCCGGCGCCGGAGCGACCGACCAAACCAATTTTTTCGCCGGGTTTGATGTTGAGCGAGAAGTTTTTGAGCACTTCTTTCTTGCCGCCGTACGCGAAATCAACGGCTTCGAACTTCACCTCTCCACGTTCAACTTTTAGCGGTTGTGCGTTGCTCGCGTCGACAATCGTATGCACTTTTGAAAGCGTTGAAATACCATCGCGCACCGTGCCGATTTGCTCGAAGAGCTGTGCAAATTCCCACATGATCCAATGCGACATGCCGTTGAGCCGCATCGCCATCGCGGTCGACGCGGCGACCGCTCCCACGCCCACTTCGCCGCGCATCCAGAGAAATAGCGCAACGCCCGCAGTTGATGCGATCAGTGCAGCACTGAGCACTTGGTTTACCACGTCAAACGCTGTGATCAAGCGCCACTGTGTGTACACCGTCGACATGAATTCCTTCATCGCGGTGCGTACGTAGCCCGATTCGCGCTTGGCGTGTGAAAAGAGTTTTACCGTGCTGATGTTGGTGTAGGCGTCAGTAATCCGACCCGTCATCAAAGACCGAGCATCGGCCTGAGCCTGCGCAATTTTTCCAAGGCGTGGCACGAAG
>JAAFHR010000450.1 GCA_013298455.1 Betaproteobacteria bacterium
CGGTCGCTTAAAGGGAGCGCAAACGATGTCACGTATTGCAAAGTATCCCGTCATCATCCCAGCGAAAGTTGAGATCACGCTTGCTGGTAGCAAGGTTGACGTTAAAGGCCCGCTCGGAACGCTCTCACGCGATTTCGGCAGCTCGGTAAAGATCGAAAAGAAAGACAACCAAATCCTGTGTTCGGCCGCCAATGGCGACCAGTTCAGCAAGGCGATGTCGGGAACGACCCGCGCCATTGTGAACAACATGGTCAAAGGCGTCTCGGAAGGCTTCTCGAAGAAGCTCACGCTCGTTGGCGTGGGTTATCGTGCAGCCGCAGCGGGCGACGTGTTGAATCTTTCGCTCGGTTTCTCGCATCCGGTGTCGCACACGATGCCCGCTGGTGTGAAGGTGGCAACGCCCACGCAAACTGAAATCATTATTTCGGGTTCTGACCGTCAGCAAGTCGGTCAAGTAGCGGCTGAAGTTCGCGCGTATCGTCCGCCGGAGCCTTACAAGGGCAAGGGCGTTCGCTACGCTGACGAGAAGGTCACGCTCAAAGAAACCAAGAAGAAGTAAGGCAGGCTAAGCACATGACAATCGATAAAGCAGCCGCCCGCGTTCGCCGTGCTCGTCAAACGCGTTTGCGTTTGACCTCGCTCGGCGCCACGCGCCTGGCCGTGTTTCGCACCAATTCGCACATCTACGCCCAAGTGATCTCGGGTGACGGCAGCAAGATCCTTGCCGCCGCCTCGACCGCTGAAGCCGACGTGCGCGCCAAAGTCAAAACCGGTGGCAACAAAGCCGCCGCTGAGGCCGTCGGCACGCGCATTGCTGAAAAAGCGAAAGCCGCAGGCATTGACGTGGTCGCCTTCGACCGTTCCGGTTACCAGTATCACGGTCGCGTGAAAGCCCTCGCAGAGGCTGCACGCGCCGGTGGTCTTAAGTTTTAAGGAGTACTTAGATGGCACGTCCGCAAGTACAACAAAGAGAAGAGCAAGGCGACGGTCTTCGCGAGAAGATGATCAGCGTCAACCGCGTTACCAAGGTGGTGAAGGGCGGACGCATCATGGCGTTCGCAGCACTCACCGTGGTCGGCGATGGCGATGGCCGCGTTGGCATGGGCAAAGGCAAATCGAAAGAGGTGCCAGTCGGCGTTCAAAAAGCGATGGAGCAGGCTCGTCGTCAGATGATCAAAGTGTCGCTCAAGAGCGGTACCGTCTATCACGCTGTCACGGGTAAGCATGGTGCAACCACCGTGCTGATCCAGCCCGCATCCGAAGGTACTGGCGTGATCGCCGGTGGCGCTATGCGCGCGGTGTTTGACGTCGTCGGCGTGACCAACGTGTTGGCAAAGTGCTTCGGCCCAACCAATCCGTACAACGTGGTTCGTGCGACGTTGAATGCGCTTGAGAAAGTTTCTACACCCGGTGAAATCGCTGCTAAGCGCGGTTTGTCGGTTGAGCAATTGACGGAGGCGATGTAACCATGGCTGCTCCAAAAATGTTCAAAGTGAAACTGGTCAAGTCGCCGATCGGTGCCAAAGAGAACCACGTTGCTACGGTGATGGGTTTGGGTCTCAAGCGCATGGGTCAGGTTCGCGAAATTATTGATACGCCTTCAACGCGCGGTATGGTGAACACAGTTCGCCATCTCGTGGTTGCTGTCGCGTAATCAGCCTAACGAGAAAGTTCGTCATGGAATTGAACACAATCAAACCCGCTGAGGGCTCGAAAAAAGCACGTCGTCGCGTTGCACGCGGCATGGGCTCCGGTCTTGGCAAAACCGCAGGTCGCGGTCACAACGGTCAAAAATCGCGCTCGGGCGGCTTTCATAAAGTCGGTTTCGAAGGCGGTCAGATGCCGCTGCAACGTCGTCTGCCAAAGCGTGGTTTCACCTCGCTGATGCGTGACTTCCGCGGCGAGATCACGGTTGGCACGCTCGCTAAATTGGGTGCGTCGGAGGTCGATCTGTTGTCGTTGAAAACAGCAAAGTTGATCGCAAATGATGCAAAGATGGTCAAGTTGATTGGCGGCGGCGACATTAAAGTAGCCGTCACGCTCCGCGGTGTCTCGGCAACGGCAGCAGCAAAGAAAGCCATCGAAGCCGCTGGCGGCAAGTTCGAGTAATTTCGTCGAAACGCAATAAGCTTTAGGTTAGGAACAACGCGTGGCGTTAAATCCAGCAGCAAAATCCGGCGACAAATATGGCGACCTTAAACGTCGCCTTTTGTTCTTGTTGGGCGCGCTGATTGTGTACCGAATCGGCACCCACGTGCCTGTTCCGGGAATCAACTCAGCCGTTCTCGAAGAGCTATTTAAGTCGCAGCAGGGCGGAATCCTTGGCATGTTCAACGTGTTTTCGGGCGGCGCTCTCTCGCGTTTCTCGATCTTGGCGCTGGGAATCATGCCCTACATTTCCGCGTCCATCATCATGCAGTTGGCGTCGGTCGTTGTGCCGTCGCTTGAGGCTTTGAAGAAGGAAGGCGAAGCGGGTCGCAGAAAGATTACTCAGTACACGCGCTACGGCACGTTGATTCTCGCAACCTTTCAAGCGACGGGCATCGCCATCGCTCTGGAAAGTCAGCAGGGCTTGGTGCTTGATCCGGGCATGGCGTTTCGTTTGATCACTATCATCACGCTGGTCACTGGCACGATGTTTCTGATGTGGCTCGGCGAGCAAATTACCGAGCGCGGTTTGGGTAACGGTATTTCGATTTTGATTTTCGCGGGCATCGCAGCTGGTTTGCCAGCAGCCATCAAAAACACCCTTGAGCTACAGTCGTCAGGCAACCTGAGTATTTTGAAGTTACTGTTCTTGATCGCGCTTGTCGTGGTGGTAACAGCGGCAGTGGTCTTCTTTGAGCGCGCCCTTCGTAAGGTGTTGGTCAATTACGCCAAGCGTCAAGTGGGCAACAAGGTGTATGGCGGCCAAACGTCGCATTTGCCTTTAAAGCTCAATATGGCCGGTGTGATTCCACCGATCTTTGCGTCAAGTTTGATTCTGTTTATCCCGACGATTCTCGGGTTCATGGGACCAACGTCTGGCC
>JAAFHR010000451.1 GCA_013298455.1 Betaproteobacteria bacterium
CCGAGGTGAACCGCGTGGCGGGGATGTTGCAATCGCTCGGCGTGGGCAAAGGTGATCGGGTGCTGATCTACATGCCGATGATCCCAGAGGCGGTGTTTGCGATGCTCGCCACCGTTCGGATCGGTGCGATTCATTCGGTGGTGTTTGGCGGATTTGCGTCGGCTTCGCTCGCTACGCGGATCGATGATGCGAAGCCAAAAGTCATCGTGAGCGCCGACGCGGGCATGCGCATGGGCAAGGTGATTGCGTACAAGCCGCTCTTGGACGCCGCGATTGACTTGGCGGTGAACAAGCCTGAGAAAGTGCTCCTCTTCAATCGCGAACTCGCGCCGATGCAAACCGTTGTGACGCGTGACATCGATTACGCATCATTTCGCTTAACGCACATGATGAAACGCGTTGACTGCGAGTGGGTGGAATCATCGCATCCAAGCTACATCCTCTACACCAGCGGCACAACGGGCAAGCCTAAGGGCGTGCAGCGCGACACGGGCGGGTATGCGGTGGCGCTCACATCAAGCATGCACAAGGTGTTTGGTTTGAAGCCGGGTGAAACGATGTTTTGCACGAGCGATATTGGCTGGGTCGTGGGGCACAGCTACATCGTTTACGGACCGCTGTTAGCGGGTAACACTACGATCATGTACGAGGGCGTGCCGCTCCTGCCGGACCCAGCGATTTGGTGGAAGATTTGCGCCGAGAACAATGTGAAAACGATGTTCTCGTCACCGACCGCTGTGCGGGTGTTGAAGAAGCAAGACCCGAAATTCATGAAGCAGCACAAGCTGCCAAGCCTCAAGTATTTGTACCTTGCCGGTGAACCGCTTGATGAGCCGACCGCCCGCTGGGTGAGCGAATCCTTGGGCGGCGTGGCGATCATCGATAACTATTGGCAAACCGAGAGCGGCTGGCCGATTTTGTCGACGCAGGTGGGCGTAGAGGACACGCCTCGGAAATTTGGTTCGCCGTCGTTTCCCGTGTACGGATTTAAGGTGAAACTCAAACACGAAACCACGGGTGCGGCCGTCGCGGCGGATGAAAAGGGCGTTCTCACCATCGAAGCGCCGCTCCCTCCGGGCGCGATGACGACGGTCTGGGGCGACGATGAGCGTTTCGTTAAAACCTACTTCGGCAATTTCAAAGACGAGCAGGTGTATTCGAGCTTCGATTGGGCGACCCGCGACAAAGATGGTTATTACTACATCATGGGCCGTACTGATGATGTGATTAACGTGGCGGGGCATCGCTTGGGAACACGCGAAATCGAAGAGGCGTTGCAGGCCAATGCTATGGTGGCCGAATGCGCCGTGGTGGGTGTGGCCGATCAACTCAAAGGCCAAGTGCCGATTGCCTTTGTGGTGCTCAAAGACCCGAAAAATGCGAGCGATGCGACGAAGCTCGCCATCGCTGCAACGGTCGACAAAGAGATCGGCGCGATTGCCCGCCCCGCTGCGGTTCACATCGTCACGCTGCTGCCGAAAACGCGTTCGGGCAAGCTGCTGCGTCGCTCGATTCAAGCGCTCGCTGAGGGGCGCGATCCGGGCGACCTGACCACGATTGAAGACCCAGCAGCGCTGGCGCAGATCAAGGCCGTACTTGCGCTACGATGAGCGCATGAGTTCATTGCAGCGAATTACTTGTTTAGTTTTGGCGTTATCGATTGCGTTGGCAGGAGCAGGTTGCTCGGTCGTAAAGACTACGGCTGACGTGGCAAGTGCGGGCGTGTCGGCGGCTGGAGCCGTTGTTTCAACCACCGCGACGGTCGCCAAAACCGGCGCTGAGATAGGGCTCAAATCGGCATCGACCGCCGCGACCGTGGGGTCGGCGACCGTCAGCGCTGCGAGCGCTGCAAAGACCGTCACCGTTGCCACGACCAGCACCGCCATCGCTGGTGCGGCCTTGATCGGCGGTGGCGTCGCGACTGCGGTGGCGATGTCTCGCGGCTCGGAGATTTCACACACCAATGTCGTCGCTACTGGCGCAGACGTGTTCGCCGCGTCGGACGGTCGCGAGCTGCAAACGAGCGGTTGCGAAGGCGTAGAAAACGGTCGCCCTGGTCTGCTCGTGATCGAGCGAGATGGCACGCACGAAGTTCGTGTGGCGGGACAAAGCAATTGCAAAGTGGTGAGGATCAAACATGCAAATTGATGCCAATTTGATGAAGTGGCTCAACGAGTCGTTGGCGCGCGGTCATTCGCCAGAGAGCTTGACGACATCGATGTTGCAATCAGGTTGGTCGCAAGAGATCGTGCGCACAGCAATGGCCGCAGCAATTGGTAAAGAGATTATCGGTAAGCCCGGGCCGTCTGTCGCTGCCGTGAGCAAAGTGCCTGAGCCGAATTTGACGCAGTCGCCCGTGTTTATTGACACGGCGGATCGCCGAGTTGAGGTGTGGACGGTCGTAAAGTTTCCGCGTGTGGTGGTGTTTGGCAATTTGTTGTCGCATGAGGAATGCGATCAGCTGATCGAGCTTGCACAGCCCAAACTCGCTCGCTCGCTCACGGTCGACAATCAAACCGGCGGCGAGGAAGTCAACAGCGCCCGAACCAGCGACGGTATGTTTTTCGAGCGTGGCGAAAATGAAGTGTGTGAGCGCATCGAACGCCGCCTTGCTGAGCTCGTTAACTGGCCATACGAAAACGGCGAAGGCTTGCAAGTATTGCGCTATCGCCACGGCGCGCAATACGTGCCGCACTACGATTACTTCGACCCCGCACAACCTGGCACGCCAAAGATCTTGCAGCGCGGCGGCCAACGCGTCGGCACCATCGTGATGTATCTGCGAACTCCCGAACGCGGCGGTTCCACCATCTTTCCCGACATCGGTTTAGAGGTCGCGCCGATCAAAGGCTCTGCGGTGTTCTTCAGCTATGACCGGCCGTACCCTGATACCAAAACATTGCACGGTGGAACGCCCGTTACTTTGGGTGAAAAATATGTTGCTACCAAGTGGATGCGCGAACGGGAGTTTATTTAACGAGTTGTCCCCTCTCCCGCAGGCGGGAGAGGGTTAGGGTGAGG
>JAAFHR010000452.1 GCA_013298455.1 Betaproteobacteria bacterium
TCGAATCGATATTAGCAAATGCTTGCCCCTACTGAGTTTGACGCCATGGCTGATCTGGTTTTTGATCGCATCGTTGACACGCTTGACGCCTCTGACGTCGATTGCGATATCGAACTCAATGCGGGGGTGCTCGAAATTACCTGCGCCGATCGATCAAAAATTATCGTTAATCGACACGCTCCGAACCAAGAAATTTGGGTGGCCGCAAAGAGCGGTGGCTTTCACTTTAAGTGGCGTGACGAGGAGTGGATTGATACCCGAAGCGGTGAGGCGTTGCGCGTAACGCTCGGTCGCGTCGTCGAGCAGCAAACCGGTGCCGCGCTACAGTTCTAACAGCACCGCAAACTGCTTGATCGCGCGGCGATGCGCACCCGAATTCGGATCGAGCGACTTCACAATTGCCCAGAAGCGCTGCGAATGATTGAACTCAACGAGGTGCGCCAATTCATGCGCCACCACATGCCGCATCAATGCGGGCTGTAGCTGAATCAAACGGTAGTTGAGCCGCACCCGACCATCCGCGGTGCAACTGCCCCACATCGTTCGCGCTTTTGATAGCGTCACGCCCTTGAGCGGCAAACCTGCATCACGGGCAAAGTGCAGCGCCAGCGCGGGCAGCTCGGCGTGTGCGATGCGCATCATCTCTGCGTCGAGCAACGCCTGATTCATCAGCCCATCGCGGGTGGTGAGCACACAGCGATTCTCAGTCAAACTCACCGCGTCAAACAAGCCTTGCTGCACCTCAACAGCAAGCCGCCGTCCGCGAAACAGCAGGTGACCGCCGTCTTTGAGTTCGGCGATGGCGCTCATCCGTTGCTGTTGTTTGGCGAGCGAGCGCTCAATCCAATCGCGTCGCTCGTCGACTGCGGCATCGATTTCGTAGATGGGCGTCCAGCTCGGCGCACGAATCACCAGTCCGGCGGTGGTGACCACGAGCCCAATCGAGCGGCGCTTGCCACGGCTCAGCGTGTAGGCGATGCCAGAGGGGCTTAACCGTTGTTGCTCGCCCGCGGAGACTTCCGAGATGGCTTTACCGCGCTTCGGACGTGCTCCGTTTGGCGCGGCTGTGGCTTTAGGACTTTGGGAGAAATCCAACCAGTCAGGCCAGAAGCTCATGGTTGAGCGGCGTGTTTGAGTGCGTTACTGACCACGCCCATTGCCCAGGCGCGCGACTTCAGCTTCGATCACTCGTTCGACTTCGGCATTGACGTCAATCGCATCACGCCCAGTCACAGCAATCGGCGGCAAAATCGACATCGTGATCAGCCCGGCGTGCTTTTTCCATGGATGACGCGGCCAGCAAAAGCCCGCGTTGTGCGCCACCGGCAGAATCGGCACATCGCAACCGATCGCCAGTCGCGCGCCGCCGGTTTTGTACTTCCCCTGTTTGCCCGCCGCAATTCGTGTGCCCTCGGGGAAGACCACAATCACGAAATCGGATCGTTGCAAGCGCTCTTTTCCTTGCGCGATCAGTTGATCCATCGCCGCCGCACCGGCTTTGCGATTGATGTTGATCGGAGAAGAGAGCGCGAACGCCCAACCAAAAAACGGCACCCAAAGCAGCTCCTTTTTCGCAACGAAACTCGCGGGCGCGAACTTCGCCTCCAACGCCAACGTCTCCCACGTTGACGAGTGTTTTGACATCACCACAAACGGGCGATTTGGAATGTTTTCTAGGCCTTTGATTTCGTAGCGAATGCCGCAGATGACCTTGGCAAGCCAAACGAAAAGCGCCGTGTACTTCGAACACAACACGTTGATCGTTCGCGCAGGCAGCCAAAACAGAGCGCACACCAAGAGCGCATAGATCGGCGTGATCAGCAGTTGCAGAAGCAGATATAGGGTGTTGCGAACGGCTTGCATGGCGTCTCCGGGGGCTACGAATTACGGCGTGCTAAGAATGGCGTCAACCGCCGAGGAAAGATCGTCAAACACCAGCGTGCCCTCTGGTAAATCGCCCGCAGCAAACGTTGCCTTGCCCTTGCCGGTGAGCACCAAATAGGGCTTACCGCCCACGGCCACGGCCGCCGCCAAATCACGCGGCGAATCGCCGATGCACACCACATCAGCGAGCGCCACGTTGAGCCGTTGCCCGATATCAAAGAGCATCCCCGGCGCAGGTTTGCGGCAGTGGCAGTGCGCATCACCAGAGTGCGGGCAGTAGTAAATCACGTCGATATGCCCGCCGGATTCCTGCACGGCTTTGAGCATCTTAGTGTGAATGGCGTTGAGCGCCGCCATATCGAGAAGCCCGCGCTCTACGCCCGATTGGTTGGTGGCCACGGCGACCCGGTAGCCCGCGCCATTGAGCCGCGCGATAGCCTCAAGTGAGCCGCGAATCGGAATCCATTCGTCGGGGGATTTGATGAAGCGATCACTGTCGACATTGATCACGCCGTCGCGGTCGAGGATCACGAGCTTCATTCGCTCACACCTCCAAAAGCGGCATGGCCTGGATGCCACATAAAACGGCGCTTTCAGAGCAAGGCCAGCCAGAATGCCCATTCCACAAGGCGTTCAGAGCATCGCAATTTTGCAATCGAATCTGCTTCACGCCGCCAATTTCGACAAATCAGCGACTTTATTCATCGCTTCACGGAGATCGCGGAGCAGCGCCAGACGATTGGCTCGCACCGCTTTGTCGTCCGCCATCACCATCACCTTGTCGAAGAATTCATCGACGGGGGCTTTGAGTGCGGCGAAGGATTTCAAGTAGCCAGTGAAGTCGCCCGCTTTGAAGAGGGTGTCGGCTTTCGGCGCAACAGCGGTGAGCGCAGCTCGAAGTGCAGCCTCGGCGGGCTCTTGTGCTGCGTTGCTGATCGCAATTGTCTCTTTGGCTTCTTCGGCTTTTTTCAGGATGTTGGCAACGCGTTTATTCGCAGCGTTCAAACTCTCTGCTTCGGGCAGCGCGGCAAAGGCGCGCACAGCCGCGAGCTGCGCGGGAACAATCGCCAATTGATCGGGGCGTTGCGAAATGATTGATTCAATTTCGTTGGTGGAAGCGCCGGT
>JAAFHR010000453.1 GCA_013298455.1 Betaproteobacteria bacterium
TTCATGCAAAGCCGAGTGCCGCAGCATGCCGAGTTAACGCTCCTCTTGGGCATGATTACGCCGCTCGGTTGGTTGGAGCGCGTGCCGACGTTTAAAGAGCAGCAAGACAACATCAAAGACAAAGACTTGTCGACCTACGGATTTTTGGGCTATCCGTTGATGCAAACGGCGGACATCGTGGTGTATCGAGCCAACAAAGTGCCCGTTGGCGCGGATCAGGTTTCGCATCTCGAAATCAGCCGCGAAATCGCGCGGCGGTTCAATCACATTTATGGACGTGAGCCGGGTTTTGAAGAAAAGGCGGTCGCCACGTTGAAAAAACTTGGCAGCAAATCTGCGAAGGAATACGAAGCGTTCAAAGCGGCGTTTGGGCAAGACGGCAACGTCGAATCGCTCGACAAAGCCCGCGCGTTGATCGCAGCGGCAGGCTCGATTTCCAGTGCAGAAAAAGAAATGCTGCAAGCGTTTTTAACCGGCGCGCGAAAGGTGATCCTGCCCGAGCCCGAGGCGCTTTTGACGCCCACCTCGAAGCTCGTCGGCCTCGATGGCCGCAAGATGAGCAAGAGCTACGGCAACGGCATTGATTTGCGCGAGTCGCCCGCGAGCGTTGAGCAAAAAATCAAGCGAATGACCACGGATCCGAAGCGCGCTCGCCGCACCGACCCCGGCAATCCCGACGATTGTCCCGTTTGGACGCTGCACGAGGTGTATTCCGACGAGCCTCGCAAAGCCTGGGTTCGCGAAGGCTGTACGACAGCGGGCATCGGCTGTTTGGAATGCAAGCAACCGATCATCGAAGCGGTGAACGCCGAGCTCGCGCCAATGCAAGCCCGAATCAAGGAAATTGAAGCCAAGCCCGGCTACGTGAAACAAGTGCTCGGCGACGGCTGCGCCAAAGCGCGAGTCGCAGCGGAAGAAACGATGAAGGAAGTTCGCGACGCGATGGGATTGGCGAAGTTGTAGAAACGTAGGGTGGGCGCCCCGCGCCCACCAAGCGCTTCCGACTCGTAATACATAGCGATTGCCGAGGTGTTTTTTTTCGACGCAGATTACGCTGATTGCGCAGATTTACGCAGATTAGTTTGTGGTATTCGGGCAGTTTCGACGTCGCTGTAAATAATCTGCGGCAATCAGCGAAATCTGCGAAATCTGCGTCAAAAAAATGTTCCCAGTCGTTGGCGTAACTACACCGATGCGGGCTCCAACCGTCACCTAATTCAACCCTTTCCGCCAGCGAGCAGAAATCAATCCCAAAAACACCAAGGAGGCATCATGAAATCAGGCGTTGAACAATTGACTCAATATGCGGCCTACCATCGTGATCGGCGAAACATTGTGACTCATTTTGTGGGAGTGCCGTTGATTGTGTTGGGCGTCGTGATTCTGCTCTCGCGCCCTACGTTTTTGTACCTCGACGGCGTGGCGATTACGCCAGCGCTTTTGGCCGTAGCCGCTTCCGTGATTTATTACTTCTTGCTGGATCGCTCGCTGGCCGTTGCACTCGCGGCGTTCTTGGTGATCTGCCTTTGGCTGGGTCAGCTTATTGCGCCAATGCCAACATTAGTCTGGGCTGCATGGGGATTTGGTGTGTTTTTGATTGGATGGATTATTCAATTCATCGGCCACTACTACGAGCAAAAGAAGCCTGCGTTTTACGATGATTTGATTGGCTTAATCATTGGGCCGTTCTTCGTCACGGCCGAGCTGGCGTTTGCGCTCGGACTTCGCAAACCGCTGCAGCAGCAAATCGAATCAGTGGTTGGCGCCATGCTCATTCGCCCGCCCAAGACGGCGTAACGCCCCAAACTATTTAGGAAACGATGGAACCCACCACAACCCCGGACGTAGCTGCCGTCGCCATCCCGCCCGAGGTGATGGTGCCGCATGCGCTCGCCAAAATCTACGGTCAGGCGATGACCGAGATGCCCAAGGATCTCTACATTCCGCCCGAGGCGCTCGAGATTTTCTTGGATGCGTTTGAGGGGCCGCTTGACTTGCTTCTCTACTTGATTCGCAAGCAAAACCTCAACATCCTCGACATTCCGATGGCGCAGTTGACCAAGCAGTACTTGGCCTACGTCGATGCGATGAGCTCCACCAACAAGTTTGAATTGGCGGCGGAATACCTGTTGATGGCCGCGATGTTGATCGAAATCAAATCGCGGATGCTCTTGCCGCGTCCCCCGGCGGAGGAAAAAGAAGAGGTTGATCCGCGTGCTGCACTGGTGAAACGATTGCTTGAATACGAGCAAATGAAGTTGGCGTCGGCGGGGCTCGATGATCTGCCGCAAGCCGAGCGGGACTTCGCAATCATTCATGTGATTTTCGAAAAGCAGGCCGCAGCGCGGCTGCCCGACGTTGAGCCCGAAGACTTCCGAAAAGCTTGGTCGTGGATTTTGGCGCGTGCCAAACTCAACAAAACGCATCTGATTTCTCGCGACGAATTGTCGGTGCGATCGCACATGACCCGCTTGCTGCGGCGCTTAACGCCCGGTTTGCATGTAGAATTCAGCCAATTGTTCGAGGAAACGGCCACCGTGCCAATGGTGGTGGTAACGTTTCTGGCGATCTTAGAGTTGTCGCGCGAACGTTTGATTACGGTCGCGCAAACCGAACCCTTCAGCCCCATTTATGTGCAGCTCGCCGGTGACGGTGGATTGATGGTTGCGTCGTCGAGCGCTGTGGTTACCGCCGCAGACGACAACGATGCAACTGACACGAGCGCAATCCTCCACTAGCCGCTCACTTCGATGATGTTTGCTGACGCCGCTTTTTGAAAGCCGGGCGTATCGGGTCTGCACGCAGCCGCAGTGAGCGCTGCATTCCAACGAAATGAGTCTATTTTTGGACGAACTCACTCACGCTAAACGCGTACTTGAAGCCGTGTTGATGGCCAGCCACGAAGCGCTGCCGCTCGATGAAATCGTCAAAGTGTTCGATCCGCCGGTCCCGATGGAAACGGTGCGCTTGCTGCTCGCCGATTTGGGTGCCGAGTGGAAAGCGCGCGG
>JAAFHR010000454.1 GCA_013298455.1 Betaproteobacteria bacterium
GCGCACGTGGCCAGCATCGAGGCCAACAAGCACGCAATCGTGGCGTACGGCAGGCCCGCTGAGAGCTCGCCGCCAAAGCAAATGGTTGCAAGTGCCAAACAGGTTCCCGCCGTTGTCGTGCCAAATACCGCTCCCAGAAGTACCGAGTGCAGTTTCGAATTGGGGGTGACGGGAGCAGAGCTCGCTAGCGTCGACATGCGGGGTTCGAGCAAGTCGTTGAATCGTGAATCGTTAGTGTTACTTGCATGGCTCTGCGATGAAAATCGGTCGGCTCGGGTGGGGGTGTGTTCCGAGCGCCAGCTAACGGCGCTGCCTGAATTTATACGCTGTAGATGCGTTGCCCGGTGTCGGGTTCCGACAATGCGAATGTCAAGTCTGGGAGGATTTGCGCTCAGCTGGCAGTTGTGCCGAGGGCTCTACTGTTCGCTCTGGATGGGTGGGCGACGACCTGGCGTCGCGCGGTGCGGGAACGGCGCGGCCAAGTCCCAATGCCGGTCACTTAAGAATTTTTTTTGCCACAGATTTCACAGATTTCACTGATTGCATAAATGAGCGCCGATGCAACCATCCGAAATCTGTGAAATCTGTGAAATCAGTGGCAAAACACAGAACGCCTGTTCGTAGGTGTACGGTAGTAGTCCAATATCGCGCCTACAAGACATTTAACCGAACACCGTTGGGTCAGCTTGCCCGGCGCTACAACGCAATCCGCGTCGTGTTTTTCACTTCTTCCATCACAGCGTAAGTGCGGGTTTCTCTCACGCCGGGGAGTTGCCACAACACGCGCCCCGCGAATTGGCGGAAATCGGCCATGTCGCGCATTCGCAGTTTCAGTAGGTAATCGAAGCCACCCGCAACGAGATGGCATTCCATGATTTCATCATGCGTTTGGCAGGCTACGCTGAATGCTTCGAGCACGTTGTGCGTGGTGCGATCGAGGAGCACTTCAACGAAGATGAGCATCGCGCGATCGAGTTTGGCGGGGTTAAGGCGCGCCTCGTAACCCGCGATGTAGCCGTCACGTTGCAGGCGCTGGGTTCGCGTCAAAACGGCGGTGGGGCTCAGGCCGACTACCTCTGCCAATTTCAAATTGCTGATGCGACCATCGTGCTGCAGTTGCTTCAGAATTTTGATGTCGGTTTTGTCGATGTCGTCAATCGTTGGCATGTGTGATTTGTTCTAAAACGAGGCGCAGAAAAAGCGAGAAATTTGCTGAAAACAAGCAGAAAATCGCAGAATTAACTAATTCATATCGCGAAAACCATCATGCCGCAACGTCTGCCAACGCCCTATCGCCCGGAAACTAGCGTCGTTCAGAGCTGCCTTGCGCGGCTGTCGGATTCGCTCGATTGGGCGGCGGCTGCATCGCAAGCGAAGCCCTGGGCGCAGTCGGTGCGTGACCATCCGCCGCCGTTTTGGGCGATGGAAACGCTCTTGAAGGAGTACCCAATTTCGAGCGCTGAGGGGCTCGCGCTGATGCGCTTGGCCGAGGCGCTGCTGCGGGTGCCCGATGCGGAAACGGCGATTGCCTTGACGGCCGATCAGCTGGGGCGCGCAGACTTTGATGGCGCGAGCGATTCGGCGTTGTCGCGGTTGTCATCCGCCGCGATTTCGATGTCGAAGAAATTCTTGCCGGACGATGATGCGAAGCCCGGAATGTTTGCCAAGCTCGGCGCGAAAACGGTGGTCACCGCAACGCTTCGAGCCGTGCAATTGCTCGGTCGACAATTCGTGTTGGGGCAGACGATTGATGAAGCGCAAAACGTAGCCGCTGACGCTCGAAAATCGCAGCCACAACTCCGATACAGCTACGACATGCTGGGCGAGGGCGCGCGCACCGATGCCGATGCGCTTCGCTATTTGGCGAGCTACACGAATGCCATCGTTTCCATCGCGAACAAAAAGGTTTCGGGCGATGGCCCGCAAGCCCGCGATGGCATTTCAATCAAGCTCTCTGCGCTGCATCCGCGCTATGACTACACGCAGCATCAGCGCGTGATGAGCGAGCTGGTGCCGCGTGTGTGGGGGCTCTGTGATCTGGCGGCAAAGGCCAACATCAATTTGACGATTGATGCCGAAGAGGTGGATCGGCTCGAACTCTCGCTCGATGTGTTTGATGAGCTTGCAGGCATGATCGCGATGCATCATCCGGCGTGGCAAGGCTTCGGATTGGCGATGCAGGCGTATCAAACCCGAGCGCTTGAATTGATCGAACACATCGCATCGCTCGGTAAAAAACATCAGCTCAAATTCATGTGTCGCTTGGTCAAGGGCGCGTACTGGGATGCTGAGATCAAGCGCGCGCAAGAAATGGGTTTGCCGCACTACCCGGTGTTTACGCATAAGCATCACACCGATGTGTCGTATCTGGCGTGTGCGAGATCAATGTTTGCGCATCGCGATGTGATCTATCCGCAGTTTGCAACGCATAACGCGGGCACGATTGCAGCGATTGCGCAAATGGCGGCGCAGGCGGGCGCGCCGTATGAATTGCAGCGTTTGCATGGCATGGGCGAGGGCGTGTATCGCGAAGTGTTGAAGAACCCGTTGATTGCTTGCCGTGTGTATGCGCCCGTTGGAGCGCATCGGGATTTGCTCGCTTACCTCGTTCGGCGTCTGCTGGAAAACGGCGCGAATTCGTCGTTCGTACATCAGCTTGCGGATGAATCGTTGAGCATGGATCATCTCTTTATTTCGCCGCTGCGATTGGAATCAAGCTCGCCGTTACCGCTGCCCGCCGCGCTCTACGGCGCGAAGCGAAAAAACAGCGCGGGAATTGATTTGGCGGATGAGTCGATGCGTGCGCCGATTGAAGCGGCGTTGGCTTCGGTGGCGGTTACCGCTGTGCCGTTGTTTGATTTGGCGAATGCTCGTAGTGCGTTGGAGAACGCGTCTGTCGCGCAGCAAACTTGGGCGAAGCGAAGTGTGTCCGAGCGTAGCCAGGTGTTGCTGCATGCCGCCGACGCGATGGAAAAACATCTGCCGATGTTCTGCGCGCTGCT
>JAAFHR010000455.1:0-2432 GCA_013298455.1 Betaproteobacteria bacterium
ACGGATCGTGTCGAGGGAGGCGGTCATGCAAATCGGTCGCGGCAGTCGCGTCGGTAGCGTTGTTGTGTGGGGATTATCTGCGTAGTCGGTCGCGCGATCATTCGGGGGGTCGGTGTAACAGCTTTTTCGCTATATCCCTTTTTAATTATGGGTTACAAGCTAATGCACGTCGTAGGTGAAAATACACGAATACTGTGTTAATCCCATATTTTTGCTCGCATTCGCTAGGAAAGTTTATTGGCAAGCTGTGGCTGAACTCGAATTTGACCAAGGCTTCGACAGGCTCAGCCCGAACGGAGATGAGGTTCTAGTTCGGTTTATTTGGAGCAGCTGTCATGCGCGCGCCGCGATTTTTTGACGCTGATTACGCAGATTGCGCGGATTGCCGCAGATTAGCTTGAGGATTTGAACGTACTTTTGCCTTCGGCCACAGTTGCGAATCGACGAACCAATAATCAACGTAAATCTGCGAGATTTGCGTAATCTGCGTCGAAAAAATGCTTCCAGTTAACGCACCATCAATCTAGCGCGAATCTCCTCGGGCAGTGCGATGGCTTTGTTGGCCGCTTGCGACATCCAGACGATTTTGCAATCGCCCACGGCGCAGAGCGTGTCTTCGACCCAAATCTCGTGAAAGGTTTGCACGACCTTCGGCCCCACGTCTCCCACTGCGATGGTGACGCGCACCGTGGCGGGATGTTTGATCGCCCGAATGAAGCGGCAATCGGCGCCCACGAGCATCGGCACAACATCACTCTTTTCGATGTGAGCGCCGATCTTCAAAAACCACTCGATTCGGCATTGCTCCATGAATCGAAAATAAATCGTGTTGTTGACATGCGCAAACGCATCCATATCGCCCCAGCGCACGGGCATCATCACCTCATGCATTACTGGCCCCGAATTGGCGAAGTAGGGCGCGGTAACGTTGCGAGTTTGCGGCACAACTTGTTTGGAGCTTTCCATCGAGAAACCAAGCGATTTTGAGGGGGAAGCGCTAACTATAATCGGACGATGGACACGCAATGGGCAAGCTTCAACGACACGATGACGAGACGCGATTCGAGCGCAATCGCCGAGCTCGAAAGCACGCAGTTTTCGTTTGACGAAGTGCCATCAACTGATCCAGCGATTGAGTATTGCTTGATGCTCGCGATGGCCAACATGGGCGTCTACCTTCGAGCGCGTGGGCAAAACTTTGATGGCTCGGGTTGGCGAACCAACGCGCCGCGGGCTCGATTTTTCATCGTCACGGATTCAAACCAGAAAGCGCTCTCGCGTATCGGTTTTTTAGCGGTTCGACAAGAGCCCGACAGCACCAACGGCTTACACATTGGCGACATTCAAATCGAACCGCGCGCACAGAATCGAGGTGCGGGAAGTGCAGCGATTGCGTTCGCCGAGTCGCTGGCAACGTCGCAGGGAAAAACCGAGTTAACGCTCAACGTGTTTCGCGACAACCCCGCGATTGGTTTGTACGAGCGCAAGGGCTTCGTCACGATTGATCGCGGCTTCGACAAATTTAAGATGAGAAAGGTGCTTCGGAGCGTCGACTAATGCTGAAGGAGGAATGATGCGACGGCGCTCGAATGCGCCTTGCGTCTTTCGTCCTTCGTCATTCGTCCTGAAGTTAAAAAACATGAGTGCAGTAAGACCCGATCGAGAAGCCATGGAATACGACGTTGTGATCGTCGGCGGAGGACCGTCGGGTCTGTCTGCGGCGATCCGTTTGAAGCAGCTCGCAGCTGAAAACAACAAAGAGATTTCAGTCTGCATTCTCGAAAAGGGCGGCGAAATCGGCGCGCATATTCTTTCGGGTGCGGTGATCGATCCCACGGCGTTAAACGAGCTGATTCCCGATTGGAAAACGAAGTCACCGCCGACGATGACGCCCGTGACTGATGATCAATTTTTGGTGCTCACTGAAACGGGCTCCACGCGCATCCCCAATTGGACGATGCCCAAGCTCATGAACAATCATGGCAACTACATTGTCTCGCTCGGTCGCGTTTCGAAATGGCTAGGCGAGCAAGCCGAGGCGATTGGCGTGGAAATTTATCCGGGCTTCGCAGCCGCTGAGGTGCTCTTCAACGACGCGGGCGCAGTGATTGGCGTAGCGACGGGCGACGTCGGAATCGCCAAAGACGGCACACAAAAAAGTGAGTTTCAGCCCGGCATGGAATTGCACGCCAAGTACACGCTCTTCGCCGAGGGCGTGCGCGGCTCGCTATCACAAGAATTGATGAAGAAATTCAATTTGCGCGACGGCGTGGATCCGCAGAAATACGGTATCGGTATCAAAGAGCTGTGGCAAATTGATCCCGCAAAACACAAACCCGGTTTGGTGATGCACTCACAAGGTTGGCCGCTTGATTCGAAGACCGGTGGCGGCTCGTTTTTGTACCACCTGACCAATGACAACGGCGACCCGC
>JAAFHR010000455.1:2442-2993 GCA_013298455.1 Betaproteobacteria bacterium
GTTGGATTCGTGATTCATTTGAATTACGAGAACCCGTGGCTCTCACCGTTTGATGAGTTTCAGCGCTTCAAAACCCACCCGACGATGAAGCCGATGTTCGAAGGCGGCAAACGGCTCGTGTACGGAGCCCGCGCGATCAACGAAGGCGGCTTGCAAAGCGTTCCGAAGCTCATATTCCCCGGCGGCGCATTGATCGGTTGCAGCGCCGGATTCGTGAATTTGCCGCGCATCAAAGGCACGCACAACGCCATGAAAACTGGCATGCTCGCCGCCGAATCCGCGTTTACAGCGCTCGCCGCAGATCGTCAACACGACACGCTGCACGACTACAACGACGGCTGGAAAAAGAGCTGGGTTTACAGCGATCTCTACAAAGTTCGCAATGTGAAACCGGGCCTGAAATGGGGCATGACGCTGGGCTCACTCCACGGTGGCATTCACATGTGGCTGAATGACTTGGGGCTGGGCAAACTCGTTGGGTGGACGCTGCGCCACGGTAAAGCCGATCACGAAAGCTTGAAACCCGCCGATCAAATGCCACAGATCGCGTA
>JAAFHR010000456.1 GCA_013298455.1 Betaproteobacteria bacterium
GAGGCGGTTGATCCCGGCTTCACCGATCCGATAGAGATCACCACCAAACTCTGGTTCGTCGGCAGCGCAACGCTCTTTAACGCGATGACCGAGGCGCAGAAAGCGTTGGTCGATCCGGCCCTCGTGTGGCAGGCCAACGAGGGTAATCGTGTGACCGTAACCGAGCTTCAGGCGCTCACCAAACGTCGCGGCGAATTGGGCACCCTGATGCGACAGTTTCACACGAAGTACGATTTGCTGCTCACGCCGGGCGTATCGGTGCCTGGGTTCGAGGCTAAGGCGTCGGGCGAATGGGAATTGAATGTCGAAAAGTTTCTGGGATGGACGCCGTTTTCCTACCCATTTAATTTGACGCAGCAGCCCGCATGCGTGTGTCCGTCGGGCTTTTCGAGCGATGGTCTACCGCTGTCAATGCAGCTCGTGGGGCCGATGCATGGCGACGCCTTGGTGCTGCGCGCGGCGCGGGCGTTTGAGCGGGCGCAGCCTTGGAAGTTGGTGGCGGTGATCCCCTCGCCCCTCGCGGGAGAGGGGTAGGGGAGAGGGGGCAATTCATTCGAAGTTCACTGGTTGTACTCTGAATACTGTTCCCCCTTTCTCTAGCCCTCTCGCACAGGGGAGAGGGAGCTTTGTAGCATCAACGAAAGATCAACATGCCCGACATTTTGAGCCTGGGTGAACCGCTGTGGGAGATGAGTGAAATCCCCTCAGAGCCCGGCAAATATTTGCTTGGCTACGGAGGTGACACAGCGAATTTTTGCGTGGCCGCAGCGCGACAAGGCGCGCATGTTGGCTACATCACTCGCGTCGGTAGTGATTCGTTTGGCGACACGCTCCGAGCCATTTGGGACGAAGAAAACATCGATTGCTCACAGGTTGAAATCGATGAGCGCGCGATGACCGGTGGCTACTTTGTGCATCACAATGTATCGGGGCATTCGTTTCAGTATGCTCGTGCGGGTTCGGCGGCGTCAAAGCTCTCAGCCCAAAGCGTGAACGTTGAGCGAGCTCGCCGCGCGAAGTTTGTGCATTCGAGTGGCATCACCCAAGCGATTTCCGAATCGGCGCGAGAGGCGGTTGCCGCGCTTTTTGATGCAGCGCGTTCGGCGAGTGTTTCGACCGTGTTTGATAGCAACTACCGGCCGCGCCTGTGGAGCATTCCTGCGGCGCGAAGCGCACTCGCATGGATACTGCCGCGCACGGATTACTTTTTTCCGTCGATTGAAGACGCAGAAGCGCTGTCTGGTTTGGAGGATCGCCGCGCGATCATCGATTGGGCGCATCAGCTAGGCGCGAAAAATGTGCTTCTGAAACTCGGCGCAGACGGCGTGCTGGTAAGCGATGGTTCATCGCTGCCGCCGCAACATGTGTTCGCGTTTCATGTCGATGCGATTGACGCGACAGGCGCAGGGGATTGCTTTGCGGGTGCGACGGTGGCGCGCTTATTGGCGGGCGACTCGCTTCACGCGGCGGCGCGTTATGGTTGCGCGGCCGCCGCGCTCGCAACGACTCAGTACGGCGCGATTGCTTCAATCCCGACTCGCGAACAGGTCACTACCTTTCTACAATCGCGAGTATGAAAGCCATCGCCCTTATCGCCCATGATCGTTGCAAACAAGACATGGTGAACTTCGCGCGGATTCACGCGGCAAGGCTTCGTGATCGTGTGCTGATCGCCACGCGCACCACTGGGAGCCTGCTCGAGCGCGAGCTCGATTTGGAGATCGAGTGCGTGCTCTCCGGCCCCGAAGGCGGTGATTTGCAAATTGGCGCGCAGATTGCTGAGGGCAACATCGCCGCCGTGATTTTCTTGCGAGACGTGCTCACCGCGCAGCCCCATGAGCCTGACATCACGGCGTTGCTTCGAATTTGCGATGTTCACAACGTGCCGGTGGCCACCAATTTGGCAACGGCGGAGCTCATCATGGCTTCGCTTCAGTAGGCCGATCTGCTGCTACTTTGAAGGTCCGCCATCCACTCTGACTCTCGTCATTCCCGCGAAGGCGGGAATCCATCGTCGATGAAGAACCATGTTCCAGTTGATTGATTTCGCTCAATTCACCATGGATTCCCGCCCGAGCGCAGCGAGGTTTATCCTGAGCTTGTCGAAGGGCGGGAACGACAGCATTTCTGGCGGCGGTTCGCGCTTCAGCAAAAGCCGTTACTCAAACTTCGGATGCCGTTTCTCAATAAACGCCCGAATGCCCTCGGCAAAATTGTCCGTGCCTGCGCAGCTCGAAAAGCTCTCGCGCTCGGCTTCGAGCTGTTCGGAAAAACTGCTCTGCATCGATGTGTTGATGAGTCGTTTGATGCCGCGCATGGATTGGGGCGAACTGCGAATGATTTGCGTGGCGAGCTTATCGGTAGCAGCGTCTAGCTCCGCTTTCGGCACCATGCGATTCAAAAGTCCGAGCTGCATTGCTTCTGGGGCGGTGATCCGCTCTGCGAGCAAGGTCAATTCCATCGCTTTTTTGACGCCGACGAGACGCGGCAGAAAAAACGATTGACCGCCATCGGGCGTGAGACCAATGACCTTGTAGGCGGTCGTGAAATACGCATCATCGCTCGCAATCGTGAGATCGCAGCCGATGGCGAAACTCATGCCGATCCCAGCGCACGCGCCGCGAATTTTGCAAATGGTGATCACGTTGGAGCGCTGCAGTAGCTCAACGCCTGCATGCAGCTGACCGATCATGTCGAAGTAATGCTTTTGACGATCCGCACCGGGTACGCCGAGCGTTTCGCCGAAGCCTTTGATATCGCCACCCGCCATGAAATGGTCGCCCGCACCTTGCATGATCATCACGCGGGTGCTTGGGTCGGCGAGCACTTTTTGAATCGCCGGCGTGAACGCGTTGCTCATTTCGCGGTTGAGCGAATTGAGCGCTTGCGGGCGGTTTAATGTGAACGTGACGACACCCGGAAGCGTGGGGTGGTTTTCGACGAGGATGGAGTCTGTGGTCATGTTGGTCGCTGTGGTTGAGTGTTGCTCCCC
>JAAFHR010000457.1 GCA_013298455.1 Betaproteobacteria bacterium
ACTCACGAAGCGCTTCGCCAATGCGCTTGGCTTGGCTAATCCCGTCGGCAGACAGATTCCTCTGCGTTTTGCAATCACCGAGCTTAAAGTTTGGAGGGTCGCCCACACCCGGTACCGTTTGTGCATGCCGCAGCAACAGCGCCGCGCCGCCCGCTTTAAGCGCCGTGATGAGCTCGGCCTGTCCCACCGGCTGTGCGGTGTTCTGCGCATACCCGGCGCTTGCGCATATCGAAAAACAGCATGCAACCAAAACAGCAACTAACCGCATAATTCCTTTTTTCCCATTTTGAGACCGCAACGTGGCGGTACGAATCACCCACACATGCTCATCAATTGCAGAGCCTACGTCAATGGTGTTAGCCAAGGGGACTTGGATATTGAGGCGATCAGCGATTTTCTGGATGCGCCGCAGCCAGAGGGTTCGTTTGTTTGGGTGGCGCTGGTTGAGCCCGTGCCCTCGATGCTCGCCAAGATGCAGGAGGAATTTGGCTTACATGAGCTCGCTATTGAGGACACCAATCGCGGCTCGCAGCGCCCTAAACTCGAAGAATACGGCAGCACGCTGTTTCTGATCGTGCACACCATCGAGCGCAGTGGCGACGAGTTTATCGACGGCGAACTGCACATCTATGCGTCCGACAAGTTTGTGCTGACTGTGCGCCACCGCGTCACGTCGGATTTCAAAAGAGTGCGCACTGAGCTCGAACGCGATCCCACGTTTATGACCTTGGGTTCGGGCACGGCGGTGCACGCGCTGATCGACGAAGTCGTAGATCGCTTTTTTCCACTACTCGCCGATCTTGAAGAACGGCTTGATGAGCTCGAGGAAACGATTTTTGCCAACATCACAGACCGGCGTGCCGCCGCCGAAAAGCTCTACGCCTTGAAGCGCGACACCATGTGTTTGCGGCGCGCCGTGACGCCGCTCGAAGAAGTGTGCCAGCGCTTGGTGGGCCATAAACACACGATGATTAAAGAAGAGTTGCGGCCGTATTTTCGCGACGTTTTGGATCATGTCACTCGGATCGACGAATCGCTCGACAACCTCCGAGACATGGAAAACAGCGCAGCGCAAACCAATCTCTCGCTCATCACACTGCAGGAATCTGAGATCACCAAACGACTCGCGGCGTGGGGCGCGATCCTCATGGTACCCACCATTATCGGCTCGATTTACGGCATGAATTTCAAGTACATGCCCGAGCTGGAATGGGCCTTTGGCTACCCCTTTGCGATCTCACTGATGGTGGCGTCAAGCGGGGCGCTCTGGTGGTTTTTCCGACGGATTCGCTGGGTGTAGAGGTAGGCGTGAACTTAGCCCAATACTGTTCACCTCTGCATTGGCGTTCTGTGTTTTTGCCACAGATTTCACAGATTGCACAGATTTCGAATGACTGCATCGGCGCTCATCTGTGAAATCTGTGAAATCTGTGGCTAAAAATTCTTAAGTGATCAGTATCAAGACCTGGCCGCGCACCACAGTGAAGAGCGCGCCCAGGTTCACGCCTACATTTGCTTAAACAAATGCGAAAACGGTCGAGACACTTTGAGGCTCTCGGTGTGGTTGCGAATTTTCACTGTCGCGTCACCACGAAAATCGCGGGTCACGCCCGCGATGGCGCCTACGTTGACAATCGTGCCGCGATGAATCTGCCAGAACGTGTTTGGATCGAGCTCGTCGAGTAACTCGCGAAGCGGCTTACGAATGAGCGCTTCTTCGGTCGCCGTGACGACACGAGTGTACTTTTCGTCGGAATTGAAGAAAAGCACATCGCTGATGGAAATCATTTTGAGCGTGTTACCGAGCGAAGCTTTAATCCAACGCATGGGCTCTGCGCCGCTTGCGTTGCCGCGCATTTCTCGCTTGAGTGTGGCGATCAATTGCGCCATGTTGTCTGGCAAGCTCGGCGCGTCTTTGTCGCCTTGTTCGATTTGGTCTTTCAAGCGAGCAATCGTGGTGAGCAAACGATCTTCCTGTATTGGCTTCAATACATAGTCAACCGCGCCGCGATCAAACGCTGCGACTGCGTATTCGTGATACGCCGTGACAAAAACGATGTGTGTATCCGGCGATGAATCGGCGATGTCAGTGGCGACTTCGAGCCCGGTCATTTCTGGCATGCGGATATCGAGAAATGCGACCGTGGGTTTGAGCGACGCGATGAGCTCAGCTGCGGATTTACCGTCATCGGCCTCGCCCACAACCGAGAGCTCGGGCCAGAGTTTTTCGAGTTTCTTTTTGAGAAACTGGCGCAATAGCGCCTCGTCTTCGGCGAGTACCGCCGTCAATGTCATTCCCATTCGCTGACCCACTTTCCTTTGCTGTCTTTGAATTGCCCGCTGATCACGATGACGATGTCCACCAACCACCAAATACCGAGCCCGCCCAAGGTAAAGAGCATAGCCAATCCGCTGCCGGTGCGCCCCACGTAAAAGCGATGTGCGCCCAGAAAACCTAACGGCAACACGAAACCCATGGCCAGCGCTCGTGACTTGGGTGAGGCGAGTAGGTCGCGCGGCGCGGCGGGTGTGCGATTGCCGAAGTAGGAGCGTCGGTCATTGGCATCAAGTCGCGCAATCCGAAGCCCCCAGCCGTCAGTGAAATCGCGGGTAATGATCCACACCAAATCCAAGATCACCCACATGATGAGGGGCAACAAAAAGACGGGCACTCCACCGGAGAGTACCGAGAGCACCCCAAGCACCGTTTGCAGTGCGCCTGTACGACGATGCCCGACATAGAACCGATGCACGCCGAGCCAGCCAACAAACAGCGCGAGAAGTCCAACCGTTTGTACGGTGTAACGAGAGACGCCTTTGGCAGTCAGCTCGTTGTGATCCGGCTCCTGTTGCTCGGCGATTTCCGGCACGATCGTCGGCACGCGCATCAGCGCCCGAACGCCACTCGGTGCATTGGGTTCAACGATCAACTGTCCTGCTGAACCATAGAGCATTTTCAAGCGCTCGCGGGTGTTGGCGAGCCCGACACC
>JAAFHR010000458.1 GCA_013298455.1 Betaproteobacteria bacterium
GCGCAACGGAAAAATTTTGGTCGTCGGTGGAAAGAATGGCGCGAGCGTTCTCGCCAGCGCCGAGCTCTACGATCCGGTAACGAATGCCTGGACGAGCGCAGGCTCGCTAGCCACCGCGCGGCGCTTTCACACGGCGACGGCTGCAACGGCGGGTATCAATGACGACGTGTTCGTCATTGGCGGCAGCGACACCGGCAGCACGAGCGTCGCCTTCGGCCTGTCATCGATTGAGCGCTACAGCGCGTCCAGCAATTCGTGGTTCACGCTCACGCAACAGCTAGGCGATCGGCGCTATGGTCACAGCGCGACCGCGCTTCCTGACGGCGATATCCTAGTTGCGGGTGGCTTCAGCGCGATGCAGTTGGGATTCACCATCGTGCCCACCACGCGCGATCGCATCGAGCGCTTTGATTTCGTCACCTTTGCAATTAGCAATGCCGGACAGCTCCGCGATTCACGCGGCCGCCACAGCGCCTCGCTCTTGCCCTCCGGCAAACTGATGGTGATCGGCGGCGTGAACGAGAGTACATCAATCACTTATCTCGCGAGCATCGAAACCTTCGATCCTGCAACAGGAACTTCAACGCTTGAATCCGCGACGGCAGCGGCGAGGAGTGATCACACGGCGACGTTAATTCCGACGGGGGCGGTGATTGCGGTGGGAGGCCTTGTGAACTCGATCACGGCTGCTGCGACGATGGCTTTCGTGCGACCAGCTGACGCAGGGAATGGAGCGTTGGCTAGCGCCACTTGTGGGCCGCTCACGGGCTCGTCGATCACTTTGATGCCTGAAGGCGATTTGTTGATTGTCGGGGGAGGCGCCGATCCTTCGACCTCTCAGGTAGCAGTCTACCGATTCAATCCCTCGACGGGCACATGCGCGCTAAGGACACCGCTTGCCACGGCGCGCCGAAACCATCGAGCCAATTTGCTGCCGGACGGAACGGTGTTGGTTTCTGGCGGAGTCACCCCGAGCGGTCTTTCGTCCAGCGCGGAGCTGTACGATCCCGCAGCGAATACTTGGGTCTCGTTACCGTCGATGAATCGGGCTCGCAGCGATCATGTGAACCTATTGCTGCCCGATGGCCGCGTCTTAGTAGCGGGCGGCCTCAATTCTGTCGATGCGCTGGCTGATTTGGAATATTTCAGCCCAGCAGACAAAACGTGGCGTCCGTCGAATGCGGGTGTCATTCGACGTTTGGAATGGAGCGCCACGTTGCTGGCAGACGGTCGCGTGCTCCTGCTCGGTGGCAAGCTGGGCAATACTTGCTTTCTGCCCATTTCGGGTTGGCTTCTAGATCCTTTGACGGATAGCGCAAGCGATCCGGGCTACAACATCACGCGCTGCGGCGCGTCACTGAGCTTGTTGCCGGATGGTCGCGTACTTATCGCGGGCGGGTACTACGAGACCGTGATTCCGGGATCGAGTCCGCCCAGTTTTCAGACGATGCGTCTCGACGCGGCGACCGTGCTTACTTTTTCGCAAAATACGCCGGGTACGGCGGTCTCTGCCCTACCTACCACTCGCAACGGCCACGCAGCATCCGTGCTTGCGAACGGCGAAGTGCTCGTGTCGGGTTCACTTGCGCCCGACGATCAGACAAGTACCATTTTCGACGCGTCGAGCAATAGCTGGCGAGAGGGTCCGTTGCTGGCGGCGTCGCGCGGGCGACATGCTTCGATTTCGCTGCACGATACGCGAATAGCACTATTGAACGGCACTGGCTCCTTTGGCTCATTTCCCGAAATCATCGATCCTGGCCTAGCACCGATTGCCGCGCGCCGTCCCGTGCTCACGAGCGTGCCTGCGAGCCTCGACAAAACGTCCGCGTTCACCGCCACGGGTTCTGGCTTTCGACCGTTGATCGAAGCGAGTGGCGGTGATACCGCACAATCCGCAACAAACGCGCCCGTCTTCGAATTGGAGCGCCTCGACAACGGCCAGCGATTGATCCTGCCGCAAGCGCCGGTGCCGTCGCTTTCGATCTTGGGATCGAATGCGTTTAGCGACACGAGTTTCACGAGCGCTGCGGGCGCCGTTGCAGGTTTTCCGAGCGGGCATGCACGGGTGCGCGTGTGGGTGAGCGGCGTGCCGAGCATCGCAAAAACGGTTCTCATTGCCACCACGCCATACGCACCCGCCGCACCGACTGCGGCGTTGATTGCAGGATCAACGAGCTCCGCAACGATCACGTTCAACACCGCCGCGTACTTCAACGGCGGCTCGTCCCTCACGAAACTCGGAGCAGCCTCTACGCCGAGCGACGTGCAAGGTTCGTGCAGCGCGCCGTGCACGAGCGTGGTCGTCAACGGCCTCACGCCCGGCAGCAGCTACACGTTCCAAGCGTTTGCCACCAACGCTCAAGGCAGTGGCGCTCGCTCGCCTGCGAGCAATTTGATTACCTTGCCAAAGCGATCAAGCAGCACGAGTGTCGTGTCGTCACGAAACCCTGTGTTGCGAGGACAACCGGTCACCTTCACCGCGACCATCGCTGTCACCAGCGGCGCGGCGCTCTCGGGCGGCGGCACAGTCACGTTCAACGCGCAAGGCACAAATATTCCCGGCTGCATTGCGTTACCCGTGATCACGGTGAACAACGTCAACACCGCGAGCTGCACCACCGCCGCGCTCGGCGTGCAGAACTGGAACATCAGCGCAACGTTTAGCGGCGACGCACAGACCTCGTTTAGCTTCGGCACCGTGGTGCAAACGATCGACCCCTTGCCCTCTCTAAACATCGATCTAAGCCCCGCCCCCGGTACGCGAAACGACGCTGCGACCGACGGCGTGATGATCCTGCGCTACCTCGCAGGCTTCACCGGCACGGCAATCACCAACAACGCAATGCATCCGTCGTTTGACCGCTCGATTGAGGATGTACCGGCGTATCTCGAAAGCATTCGCGGCGCGCTTGATGTCAACGGCGATGGTCGCCTTGAGCTCACCGTGGATGGCTTGCTGATCGTGCGCTACATGCGCG
>JAAFHR010000459.1 GCA_013298455.1 Betaproteobacteria bacterium
GCGAGTTTTCGTAGCAGTTTACGTTTTGTTTCGGGGGCGAGGTGCAGCGTGAGCGGGACGACCCACATGCGATGATCGGCGAAGGCCTTGCACTTGATCGCGTCCTTCTCTGTCATCAAAATCGGACGTTCGCCCAAGCTTTGAAAATCGGCCGCTGTGAAGGCGTGATGATCGGGAAAGGCGTTGAGCTTGCCATCAACGCCTGCGCGCCGAAGCGCATCAGCAAACTGACGCGGATTGGCGATGCCAGTCACCAGATTCGGGCGTGCATCGCGAAACGTTGACAGGCGCGCTTTTCGGGTGGGTTCGACGAGCGCGTAGGCCTCATCCAATCGGCGCAGTGCAACGTGATGATTGCCCACTTTGTAGCCGCTGGGCGCTTTGATCCACGAGGGCATGATCCGCAAAAAACACTGCTGGGCGCGATCTCGTGGTTCGCGCAGGGGACCGCCGGGAAGCAAGCGACCGTTGCCGTACAGGCGCTCAGCGCTGACCACTTCCACTTCAATATCGCGCATCAAGGCGTAGTGCTGCAGCGCGTCGTCGGCCACGATCACATTGACTTCGGGCATCACTTCTAAAAGCCTGCTGGCTGCGGCGAATCGATCTGCGCAAACAACCACCGGCACCCCGAGCGCGAAGTGCATGAGCGGCTCGTCGCCCACCTCCTCAGCAGTGTGTCGCGCGCCAATCAAAATGGGTTTTTTGGGGCTGGCGGGATAGCCGCGACTGATGACACCGGGACGATAGCCAGCCTGCTCCAAACAGCGAACGATTGCCTGCACCACAGGAGTTTTGCCCGCACCACCCACCACAAGATTGCCGACCGCGATCACCGCAACGCCGGGATGTGAGTGGCGAAGCAGCCCGCGCGCGTAGGCAAAGCGGCGGACGCCTGTGACCGCGCCGAAAAGCGCGGAGACGGGCCATAACACGCGGGTAACGAACGATGGCGTTTTTCGCCACCACTGTTTTTCGAGCCAAGCAGACATTGCCAACAGAGCGCTTCCTTCGGATGACCGGTCTCGTCGTAACGCGTATTGTTGTTGGGGCGAAAAGCTTGATGCGGCGTGTCCGCCGCAAAGGTTGCAACGAAACTACTTCGCGGGCGCCTGGGCTTGGAACGTGATGTTGGGGTAGTTCGCGAGCCGCGCGGCTTCCATGACGTGCACGACATCTTGGTGCTTCGCAGATGCGTCGGCGTTGATGATGATCACCGGGTCGGTTGCGCCGCCCGCAGCGTCTTTGAGCGCGGTAGCGAGCGGCCCGACGCCAGTGAACGAGAACGCACGCTTGTTGATCTCGAAACGGCCTTTGTCATCTACCGCCACATTCACTTCCTTCGGGCGTTGCGCTTGCTTTTCGGCTTCGGCCTCTGGCAGGGAAATTTTGAGTTCTGTGAATTTGCTGTAGGTTGTTGAGGCCATCAAGAAAATCAAGATGACGAGCAACACGTCAATCAACGGAATGAAGTTGATTTCGGGCTCTTCGCGAAACCGACCGCGCCGAAAATTCATTTCGAACGATCTCCGTGCAACACATCAATCATTCGAGTGGCTTGATGCTCCATGTCGATGAGCAAACTATCCACCTTGCCACGGAAATAGCGATAAAAAATCAGCGCAGGAATCGCGACGATGATGCCCATTGCGGTGTTGTAGAGTGCGACCGAAATACCGCTGGCGAGCTGCGATGGATTCGTGCCCTGCGCGCTTTGTGAACCGAAAATTTCGATCATGCCGATGACTGTACCGAGCAGTCCCATCAATGGGGCGGCGGTGGCAATGGTGCCCAGCGCGTTGAGATACTTTTCAAGGCCGTGACCCACGACACTCCCGGTTTCTTCGAGCGCTTCTTTCACCACAGGGCGCGGCGCTTTGATATTGACCAAACCCGCCGCCAAAATCTGCCCCAATGGGCCCTGCCCCGCCGTTAAATCCACGAGCTGCTGCGAGAGCCCTTTCTTGCGGTATTCATCAATGACTTTGTCGACCAATCCAGCGGGGATGATCTGTGAACGCCGCAGCGTCCAAGCCCGCTCAATGATCAGCGCAAGCGCCACAATCGACATGATGATGAGCGGCCAAATCGGCCAGCCCGCAGCTTTGATAATGTCCCACATGAGGCGAGTCGTCCTGTGCTGGAAAGTGATTAGATTTAACTGAAGAGTGTAACTGTCGCTAGCCGGGTTTCCAACCGTCCTTGAGGGTCACGGCGCGGTTAAACACGAGTGCGTTGGGTTTAGAGTCCACACGATCTGGCGTGAAATAGCCCATGCGTTCAAACTGATAGCTCTGATCGATCGTTGCCGACGCGAGCGAGGGCTCCACCCAACCATGAACGACTTTGAGTGATTCGGGATTCAAATAGGTCTTGTAATCGCCTTCGCCCGAATCAGGATTTTCAATCGTAAACAGGCGGTCATAGAGCCGAATTTCGGCGCGGACGGCATCTGCCGCTGCAACCCAATGGATCGCGCCCTTAACGTTTCGACCGCCCGGCGTGCCGCTCTTGGTGGCGGGGTCATAAGTCGCGAAAATCGTGGTGACGCGTCCGGCCGCGTCTTTCTCAATTCGCTCGCACTTGATGATGTAGCCATAGCGAAGCCGAACCTCGCCACCCGGTGTGAGCCGGAAAAAGCCTTTGCTCGGCACTTCCATGAAGTCCTCACGCTCAATGAACACTTCGCGACCAATTTTGAATTCACGACGACCCAGCGCTTCGTGATGCGGATGAACGGGCGCAGAGCACAGCTCAGTCGTGTCGCCCGGCCAGTTTTCGATCACCACTTTGATCGGATCGATCACTGCCATGCCACGGGGCGCGGTGGCGTCCAAATCCTCGCGAAGCGCACGCTCTAAATCGGCCATATCGACCCATTGATGCGCTTTCGATGCACCGGTACGCTCGGCAAACAAGCGAAGTGACGCGGGCGAGAAACCACGCCGACGCAGTCCCGCCAAGGTCATCATGCGC
>JAAFHR010000046.1 GCA_013298455.1 Betaproteobacteria bacterium
AAAAAATGCCGGAGTTGTGGCTGTCGCTAAACGTTGGGCGAACGGCGTACATGCCCACGGGTTCGAGCTCGTTGATGTCGACGTTTTTCTTGCCGACTTGCAACACTTCTTGCCCCGGGCCATGGCCGCGCACTTCGGCGGACGGCGAATAAACGCGAAGCATCTCAAAGCTCAGCTCGTGCACCTCAGCGCCGTAAGCAAGCACCAAGACACGGCGCTTGCGATCTAGCGTGAGTTCGGTGGGGATGGGCGTATCGGGCTCTAGACCGGGCATAGCGATGTTGCAATCAAAGTGAGTGTGTGGCCTGTAGCCCATATAAAACGCCGCTCTCAGGGCATATGCCTCTGGAATTGCCGTTCTATCGGGCGTTCAGGGCAGCGCTGCTTCTGGTGGCTCGCGCTGTGTCAATCCATGATTATCGCGGAGTCGTGGCCTTGGTGTTCGTCGGTGATGGCCAGGTGGCGAGTACCACCGCGCCCAACGCAAATCCGAACGCTAGCAGATGAACCATCGTAAACGCTTCATTGAGAAACACAACGCCGACCAAGGCTGCACTAATTGGCAGAAACACGGTGAAAATGCCCGCGCGGGCCGCCGGAACGGTCTTTAAGCCCGTCATCCAAAGCCACACGGTCCACATGCTTGCCGCCAGCGCATAGAGCACCAGTCCGCCCCAAATCGTGGCGGGCACCGCTGAAAAATCGAACGACAGCGCTTGCCAGATTCCTAGCGGCGTCACAAGGAGCAACCCCCACAGATTGATGAGCGCGCTGATCCGTTTCGGCGACACTTTTCCCGTGAGTTTTTTACCGATCACGACGTAGCTCGCTTCGCAGAACACCGCGCCCAGCAACAACATCGTGCCGATCAACGACGCGCCACCGATGCCCCCCGTTGCGGACTCGTTTCGCGTGAAAGCGAGCGTTGCAACGCCCGCTACGGCCAAGGCAATCGCACCCAAGGTACGCTCGCTGAGGGGCTCTTTGAGAAACACGCGAGACAGCAGCGCCACCACGGCAGGAATCGCTGCCATCACAATGCCCGCAGTCACTGCGCCCGCGTAGCGCATGCCGAAAAGCATGCAAATCGAGAACAAAAAATTACCGAGAAATGATTCGAGAAACAGTAGTTTCTTGGTCTGCGCATCGAGCGGCGTTCCGTCGCCCGGCAACCAATGCGCCATCGCGACGGCCGCGATTCCAAATCGCAGCCACGCCAGCAAAAACACTGGAAACACTGCAACGAGTACCTTTGAGAAACCAACGTACGCGCCAACGATTGCCATGGCCGCAGCCAAGCAGAGATACGCGATCATTGGTTACGAGCGACGAGCTTACAGAAGCTACTTAACCATATCCAAATGCTCAAGTCCGTGCAGCAAATTTTTGCCCTGTGATTCGTGGCCTTCGAGCTTAATCCGAAGGCGCAAATCGTTCACGCTGTCGGCATTTCGGAGCGCATCTTCGTAGCTGATGTGGCCGCCCTCGTGCAGATCGAATAGCGATTGATCGAAAGTCTGCATGCCGAGCTCGCGAGACTTTTTCATGATCTCTTTGATTTCGCTCACTTCGCCTTTAAAAATCAAATCGGAAATCAGCGGCGAATTGAGCAAAATTTCAACGGCGGGTACGCGACCTCGGCCGTCGCGCTTCGGAATCAAGCGCTGCGAAACAAATGAGCGCAGATTGAGCGAAAGATCCATCAAGAGCTGCTGACGGCGCTCTTCGGGGAAGAAGTTGATGATGCGATCAAGCGCTTGGTTGGTGTTGTTGGCGTGGAGTGTGGCGATGCAGAGGTGCCCGGTTTCGGCAAATGCGATGGCGTGATCCATCGATTCGCGATCACGAATTTCGCCGATGGTGATCACATCCGGCGCTTGACGCAGTGTGTTTTTGAGCGCGACGCCCCAGCTCTCGGTATCGGTGCCGATTTCGCGCTGCGTGATGATGCAGTTTCGATGCTCATGCACAAATTCGATCGGGTCTTCGATGGTCACGATGTGACCGCGCGAATTGCGATTGCGGTGATCGAGCATCGCTGCCATCGAGGTGGTTTTACCGCTGCCAGTCGCGCCCACGAAAATCACCAAGCCGCGTTTGGTCATCACCACATCGCGCAAAATCGCTGGCAACATCAATTCTTCGAAGCGCGGAATGGTTGTGTTGATCGTACGGATCACCATGCCCACTTGCGCTTGCTGCATGAACGCGCTCACACGGAAACGGCCGTGTCCGGGCGGGTTAATCGCGAAATTGCACTCATTGGTGCGCTCGAATTCGGCCGCCTGTTTGTCGTTCATGATCGAACGAGCCAGCGTGAGTGTGTGTAGCCCAGACAAAACTTGTTTGGCCACCGGAGTGATCTGACCGTCGACCTTCAGCGCGGGCGGAAAGCTCGCGGTGATGAATAGGTCTGAGGCCTTGCGCTCGACCATCATGCCGAGCAGCGAGTTCATAAAGGTGGTGGCTTGTTCGCGTTCCATGATCTGTCCTTTGGGGCGTAGCAACGTCCCGGTTATCCGTTTGCTCCGTTAGGCAAACATCTCGCCTTGTCGAGCGGCTAAGCGCGCTTCGTTGTTGTTGATGAGATTGCGGCGCACCAACTCTTGCAAACATTGATCGAGCGTTTGCATCCCTTGGCCGAGGCTCGTTTGAATCACCGAATACATCTGCGCGATTTTGTTTTCACGAATGAGGTTTCGGATCGCGGGCGTGCCGATCATGATCTCGTGCGCAGCAATTCGTCCGCTACCGTCTTTGCGTTTCAGCAGCGATTGCGAAATCACGGCAACCAGAGATTCGGAGAGCATCGAGCGCGTCATGTCCTTCTCTTCGGCGGGGAACACGTCAACGATGCGGTCAATCGTTTTTGCAGCCGATGACGTGTGAAGCGTGCCGAACACCAAATGCCCTGTTTCCGCAGCGGTGAGCGCCAAGCGAATGGTTTCCAAATCGCGCATCTCACCGATCAAGATCACATCCGGATCTTCGCGCAGCGCCGAGCGGAGCGCGTTGGAAAACGACAGCGTTTGTTCGCCCAATTCGCGCTGGTTGATAAGACACTTTTTGCTCTCGTGAACAAATTCGATTGGATCTTCAACGGTGAGCACGTGACCCAGCAGGTTTTCGTTGACGTGATTGACCATCGCGGCGAGTGTGGTGGATTTGCCGGAGCCTGTGGGCCCTGTGACTAACACTAAGCCGCGCGGCTTCAGAGATAGTTCCGCGAAGATTTTTGGCGTAGCGAGATCTTCGAGTGAAAGGACGCGCGAAGGAATGGTTCGAAACACTGCCGCTGCGCCACGATCTTGATTGAACGCGTTGACGCGAAAGCGCGCCAAGTTAGGAATTTCGAACGAAAAATCTACCTCGAGGTTTTCTTCGAAGACTTTACGCTGAGCGTCCGACATGATGTCGTAGACCAAGCCGTGCACGTCTTTGTGCTCCATCGACGGCAAATTGATTCGCCGCACGTCGCCGTGCACGCGAAGCATGGGTGGAAGCCCCGACGACAAATGCAGGTCAGAGGCCTGATTCTTCACCGAAAACGCTAAAAGTTCTGCAATATCCATCTCTATAATCCCCATCCCAAGGGAGCGCTCACTCGCTGTCGCAGCCAAAAAAGCTGCGAGAGGGCGCACCCAAACCGGCCATTGATTTTTATGACAACTGCATTATGACCGCAAGCTCCGAACCTTCGCAAGCGCGACAGCGGGTTCTGGCTCGAATTGCGGCGGCCTGTGGTGCAGTCGGTCGGGATAGCGCGAGCGTCTCGCTGTTGGCGGTCAGCAAATTGCAACCTTTGGAAAAGATTCGCGAACTCTACGCCGTGGGGCATCGTGCGTTTGGCGAAAACTACGTGCAAGAGGCGGTTGATAAGGTCGACACGCTCACTGACCTCACGGCCATCGAATGGCATTTGATTGGCCCGCTGCAGTCCAACAAAACGCGCGATGTAGCGAGCCGAATGGCTTGGGTGCATTCGGTGGATCGGATCAAAATTGCTGAACGACTCTCGCAGCAGCGCGATCAAGCGTTGCCGCCACTCAATGTGTGCGTGCAAGTCAACATCAGTGGCGAAGCGAGTAAAAGCGGGGTGGCTCCAGACGATACGTTAGCGCTGTGCGCGCAGATCGCAACACTTCCGAACCTGCGTTTGCGGGGCTTGATGGGGATGCCGGAGCCCGGCATCGGGGAGACCGCCACACGCTCACAGTTTGAGCTTCTGCGAGACTTGTTTGCAGCGCTCCGCGCGCAGCAGCCGCAGGTTGACACGTTGTCGATGGGCATGTCCGACGATATGGAGATTGCCATTGCCTGTGGCTCGACGATGGTTCGCGTGGGCACGGCCTTGTTCGGTGCACGGCCAACGCGTTGAGAAAGTTTGTCATGAAAAAAGTGTGTTTTTTGGGTGGCGGCAATATGGCGAGCGCCATGCTCGCCGGACTGCGGCGCGCACATCCTGCCGTGGTGTGCCATGTGATTGAGCCCTTCGCCGAGGCGCGTGCGCGCTTGGCCGACAGCGGCGCCGTATTGCATGAATCGCCCAATCAAGCGGCGGTGGAGGGCGCGGATGCCGTCGTGCTGGCCGTGAAGCCACAGGTGCTACGCGAAGCATGCGCGGCGCTGCGAGCGCATCTGCGCGGCGAACTCGTCGTGAGCATCGCCGCCGGAACCACGCTTGGATCCATCGGCCAATGGCTGCAATCGAGCGAAGAGGCTACACCGTACACGCGAATCGTACGAACCATGCCCAACACCCCAGCACTCATCGGGCAAGGCATCACGGGCGTCTATGCCCCAGAAACCTTGGCTGCGGGCGACATTGAAGCGGCGTTGAGTCTAATGCGTTCGTGCGGTGAGGTTGTGCGTGTGAACGACGAAGCGATGATTGATGCGGTCACCGCTGTTTCCGGCAGCGGACCCGCGTACGTGTTTCATTGGATTGAATCGATGATCGCAGCGGCCGAAGGCGTGGGCTTCAATGCAGCAGACGCTCGCACGCTCGTTTTGGCAACGCTCAAGGGCGCGACCACGTTGGCGGCGCAGTCCAACGAGCCGCCTAGCGTGTTGCGTGAGCGCGTTACGTCGAAGGGCGGCACGACGGCTGCTGCGCTTGCGGTGATTGGCGAGCGGGGCGTGCAAGCGGCGCTGATCGACGCCGTTGCAGCTGCGCGAGACCGGGGTCGCGAACTCGGCCGCGGCGGACATTGAGCGACCCGAGTCACCACTTGAACCGCTGGTATTGGCTCTTTCTGAGTCTTCCACTGGCGCTTCTTGGCGCCATTGCCGCTGCGTGGTACGTACCCGACATTGGTTTTTTCGAAGCCTGGCCGGCGCTCAATATTCTGCTGTTTTTGGTCGGCTTGGCCATCGTTCCGGTGTTCTCGCCCACTGCGAGCTTGGCTCGAAAACTCGTGCACATCGCCGTGCTCGGCCCCATCGTTGCGTGGTTCATCGCGGTGCTCATCGGCGCAGCGCTAGATCGCTACTACGGCAATGATTTGGAGCAAACGTTTTATCTGCGCTTTCGAATCACCTTGGTTGCTGGGCTCTCGGCGGGTTTACTTTACGCGGCAGTGGTGGGTGCGATTGTCTACCTTCGGGCGCAGCGCATTGCACTGACCAATCGGCAGCTCGCCGCAGACAAACGCGAGAGTGATGTTTCGCGCGAGTTGACCGAGACGCGTCTACGATTGCTACAAGCGCAAATCGAGCCTCATTTTTTGTTCAACACACTCGCCAGCGCGCAGCAGTTGGCGCAAAAAGGTGCGCCCGACGCCGCAAAGTTGATTGGTCATTTGGTGCGATTTTTGCGGATGTCGATTCCCTCAATGCGTGACGACAAAGGCGCATTAAAACGTGAGTTCGATCAAATCACCGCGTATCTGGCGATCATGCAAACGCGCATGGGCGAACGACTAAGTTTTCACGTCGACACGCCCGTCGCGCTGCAAGACGTGGCACTGCCGCCCGCACTGGTGATGACACTCGTTGAAAACGCCATCAAACACGGCGTAGAGCCAGCAGCCAAAGGCGGTCACGTGAGCGTTACGGCTGAGGCCGATGGCGATAGGCTTCGCGTCGTTGTTGCGGATACGGGTGTTGGCTTCGCGTCCACGCAAAGCCAAGATGCGGGCGGTGGCCTGGGGCTCTCCAACATCGCCCAGCGCCTGCAAGCGAGCTATGGTGACGCGGCGCGCGTCACACTCAAAGCCGCCACCCCGCACGGCTGCATTGCCACACTCGAACTTCCCCTACTGCGTGACAAGGAAAGATTGACATGAAAAAACTACGCTGCCTGATCGCCGATGATGAACCGCTGATGCGCGAGCGAATGGTCGAATTGATGGCCGAACACGCTGAGGATTTCGAGGTAGTTTCGGTCGCTACCAATGGCGCCGAAGCGCTGGAGCAATTTGCTGCGCGCCCGGTCGATGTGTGTTTTCTCGACATCAAAATGCCCGTAAAAACCGGGCTTGAAGTCGCCGCTGAAATCTCAGATCGCGCAAAGATTGTGTTCTGCACCGCTTATGATCAATTTGCAATCGCAGCGTTTGAGCGCGGTGCGGTCGATTACCTGCTCAAACCGATTGAACAGGATCGATTGACCATCACACTGGATCGGCTGCTCGGCGACACTGACACGCCCCCCGAAGACGTTAACGCCGTGCTGCATTTGATCGGCAACCAAGCGGCCAGTGGAAAAACGCCACTCAAGTGGATCAAAGCGCTGGTCGGGCAAGACGTAAAAATGTTTCCGGTGGATGACGTGATCTTTTTCCAGTCGGACACCAAGTACACCCGCGTTGTGACGGAAAAAGAAGACGTACTGATCCGCACCTCGCTTCGGGATTTGCTCGATGGTCTTAACCGAGAAATATTTTGGCAAGTGCATCGAAATGCGATCGTCAACGTCAATCGAATTGCCACCATCAAACGTGACGGAATTGAGAAGCATTCGCTGATTCTTCGCGGCCATGCCGAGCGCATCGCGGTCAGTCGGCATTTCGCGCACCTCTTTAAGCAGATGTAGCCAACGCGGGTGCTGGTTTCGTCATTCGTCACATTAGCCTGCATTTGACGGCGCGCATTGGGCAAAATCGGGCTTGATCGCTCTCAAAAAAAGATACCACCGGATATGCTGCTCGCCCTCACAAAACGTCTTCGCCGCTCAGCGAGCTTCTCGCTGCTGTCGGCTTGTATGGTTTTTGTGGCGGCATCTAGCGCGTTGGCCCAGACTGCAGGCAATCGCGCGAGCGCAGCCACAGCCGCCGCTGCTGTGCCGAGCATTCCCGTTGAGGATTTTTTTCGTCGCCCGGACTTGCAGCGGCCCACGCTGTCGCCTGACGGAAGCCATATGGGCTTCTTGGCGCGCTCCGGCGGTCGGTTGGGTTTGGCGGTGATCGACGTTGAGCGACGCACCTCGCGCTTCGTCGCGACCCTACCGGATGCCGATGTCGTCGAGTTTTACTGGGTCAATTCCCAACGCTTAGTTTTCGTCTCGGGCAACCTTTCAGATCCGGTGGGTAGCGTGGCGCCGTGGCGCACGGGCGGGCTCTTTGCGGTGGATCGTGATGGCACCGACGCGAGGCGCTTGGTGCTGCCGTATGGCGACGGCAGCGCCATTGTCGTTCGTCCGAGAACGACGCGTTTTCTAGCAGCGGTGGGCGAGGCGAGCGACGAGATTGTCGTTGCATCCAACGAGCGCACGTTTGACAGCAGCGATGTCTATCGACTCAACACCCGCACCGCGCGGCGCACCTTGCTCACCTACGACAATCCGGGCGATGTGTCGGCGTGGGCGCTAGATCGTGATGGCTTGCCGCGCGCTGCGCTATCGCAAAAAGGCACGCGGGCCAAGGTGAGTTATCGGCGTGACGACAAATCGGCTTGGGTCAAGTGGAGCGAGGGCGATTTTCGTGATTTGGTACCTGTGCCGTTGGCGGTGGGCTACGACGGCGCAGTGCTTGGTTTGGGCTACCCTGATCGTGCGACCAACCCTCGACTCACGATGTCGCTCGTGCGTTTGGACGAGCGCGGACAAACTCAGCAAACGCTTTTGTCGCGCGCCGAGCACGACGTGTTGCAGCCGCTCTTCGATCCGGTTGCCAAAAAGCTCGTGGGCGCAGTCGTTGCCAATGATCGCGCAAACGTGGCGTGGCTGGATGACGCATGGGCTGCGTTGCAGCGCCAAGTCGACGCCGCTCTGCCCAACGCGGTGAACCTGTTCACACCGCCTGAGCAATCCAAACGCATGCTGGTGTTTTCGTATACCGATCAAAACCCCGGCACGGTGTATCTCTACGACTTTCGCACCAAGAAGCTGGAGTTCGTGATTGATGCGCGGCCATGGATTAAGCCCGAGCAGATGGCGGTGTCTCGGATGGTGAAATTCAACGCCCGCGATGAGTTGCCCCTCACAGCGCTTGTCACCACGCCGCGCGGCGTACCCGCACGGAATTTGCCAACGATTGTGTTGGTGCATGGCGGTCCGTGGGTGCCGGGCTATCAATGGGGCTGGGATGCCGAGGCGCAGTTTTTCGCATCGCGCGGCTATGCGGTGATTCAGCCCAATTTTCGCGGCACGCTTGGCTTCGGCGCACGCCATTTGCTAGCCAGCTTCAAGCAATGGGGTTTAGCGATGCAAGACGATGTGGCCGACGCCGCGCAGTGGGCGATCAAGCAAGGCATCACCGATCCAAAGCGCATGTGCATCTACGGCGCGAGCTACGGCGGCTACGCCGCATTGCAAGGCATGGTGCGAAACCCGGAGCTCTTTCAATGCGCGGTGAGCTACGTAGGGCTCAGTGACTTACAGCTCTTTCATTCGGTCACTTGGTCGGACACGAGCGACACGGAATTCACACGGTTTTTGTTGCCAGTGATGGTGGGCGACCCAGAGAAAGATCGCGCTCAACTCAGAGCCACCTCGCCCGCGCAAAACGCCGACAAAATCAAAGGTGCCGTGATGCTCGCTCACGGCGCGGAGGATCGTCGGGTGCCAATCATTCACGCTGAGCGCATGAAAGCGGCGCTAGAGCGTGAGGGGAAAACTGTCGAATGGCTCGTCAAAGCTGACGAGGGCCACGGCTTCGCAAAACTCGAAAATCGGGTGGAACTCTACACGCGCATGGACGCTTTTTTCCGTCGGCATATTGGCTCGACGCGCGAGGACGACGCTCGCTCCACTCGCTAGGACGACGCGCCGTTGGCGCTAAGACGATGCTTCGCTATGACGCAAAGCTCGGTTCGCGTTGCTGCCCAGAGCGGCAGCAGCAATGCGTTGTGAGGCGAGCGTTTTCTGGCATTTCGATTTCAATTGTCGACACCGTACTAGGGGCTTGACTCCCTCTCCCGCGAGCGGGAGAGGGTTGGGGTGAGGGTGCTGGTCATTCGGAGCGCCAAGTTGGAAGTTCAAATGACGCTCCCCCTCTCCCCCAACCCCTCTCCCTCCGGGGGAGAGGGGAGAAAGTAAGCGCAGCGTGACGCATTGTGGCCACTGGGCGCATCACCAAGCTTGAACCGAAGAACACACTAGAGCGAGCTTTGCGTCATAGCAAGCACAGCGAGCGACGTCCTAGCGAGCGAAGCTCGCGTCGTCCTCTCGTCCTCGGCTCGAGCTAGAGACGCTGACGCAGCAGCTGCAAATACAGTGTGGCGTCGAGCGCTTGCCCCGTGCGTTGCGATTGCCACAGCGTTTCACCCAGACATTCAAGGATGTCGTGTTTCGCTTTGTGCTCATCGTCGTGCTTCGCAGCCAGCGCGTCATGAATGGCACGAATCCCGTGCGGCTGATCGATGTCCAACTGCTCTTGAATTGCAAGATGAAATCCGAAATGCAAAAACGGATTGATGTCGCCCGATTCAGGCCGCCAGTCTTGCGTGACAAACGATTCTGGCCGCTCGAGTACACGGTGATATTCGGGATGCTGCGCGAAAATCGCCGCTGCTTTTTGTTCAAGCGCTGACAGTGCATCGCCGCGCTGGAGTTTGCCCCAGGTATCGATAAAAAACTGACGAGCTTGTTCGCGAGAAGGGTTGTACATGGCAGTAAGGACGAGATGACGACGCGCCTACGGCGCTAGGACGACGCTTCGCTAGGACGCAAAGCTCGGTTCACATTGCTGCTCGTTTTGACGTTGCAATGCGTATTGAAAGATTGCGGACGTGCGTTGTGATTTTAGGAGGTCGACGTAGCGTCCTCGACGTTTGGCACCCTCTCCCGTGAGCGGGAGAGGGCTGGGGTGAGGGTGCCGCTCATTCGGAGAGCCAACTTGAAAGTTCAAATGACCTTCCCCCTCTCCCTCCAAGGCAGAGGGCAGCAGCCACGCTCGCCGCGATTCATTGCAACCTCCCGGCGCATCACCAGTCCCGAAAAGAAGAACAAACTGAACCGAGCTTTGCGTCTTAGCAAGCAAAGCGAGCGACGTCCTAGCGCGCGAAGCGCGCGTCGTCCTCTCGTCCTTTCCCCGAGTATTCGCAATCTTCAAACACCGAACACTCACCGCACTTGGGTGTTCTGGCCACGCAGGTGTATCGCCCATGCAAGATGAGCCAGTGATGAGCGTGGCGCAAAAATTCGGGTGGCGTGAATTTCATGAGCTTTCGCTCGACTTCTTCTACGTTTTTTCCGGGCGCGAGCTTCATACGATTGGCAACGCGGAATACGTGTGTATCCACAGCAAACGTGGCCTCTCCAAAGGCCTCGTTGAGCACAACATTGGCGGTTTTTCGGCCCACGCCCGGAAGCGCTTCGAGTGCGGCGCGGTCGTTGGGCACGATGCCATCGTGCAGCTCCACCAGCATCTGCGCTGCGGCCACGGCATTTTTGGCTTTGTTGCGGTACAGCCCAATGGTTTTGATGTGGGATTCGAGCGCTTCAACACCCAAATCCACGAGCGCTTGTGGCGTTTTGATCGTTGGAAAAAATCGGCGTGTCGCGATGTTGACGGCCTTATCGGTCGTTTGCGCAGAGAGCAGCACAGCGATCAAAAGCTGAAACGGATTGCCGAATTCCAGCTCGGTTTGGGGCGATGGATTCGCGGCCGCGAGTGTTGCAAAAATTCTCTGCCGTTTTTGCGGATTCATTGCCGCGCCTTCGCTTTGGCCATGATTTCGGCGAGCCGCGCTTTTTTGTCTTTCTGCTTGCTCTCGGCCGTTAGCGCTTCGGCATTGGCCGTAGGCACGAGCATGGCCGAGAGACCCTCTTCAGCGCGAGCCGCAAAGCGAATTTTGTGCGCGTTGTAGGCCGCTCTGAGCGCGCTCGATTGCTCGCTTCGCTCGGCGAGCGTTTCGTGGGCGGCGCTGGCAAAGGTTCGCTTGGGCGCGAGATCAATGCAATCAACGGGGCAGGCGATGATGCAGAGTTCGCAGCCGGTGCAATCGTCGGCGATCACGGTGTGCATGCGCTTGGTCGCGCCAATGATGGCGTCGGTGGGGCACACTGGCAAGCATTTGGCGCAGCCGATGCAGCGTGATTCATCGATCAGCGCTACATGTTCGGCGGCGTAGGCGTCCACATCATCAGCAAGCGCTGGAAAGGTGCTCAGATCGCGTTGCAGCAGCATCGACAAGCCAACTCGCGTCGCCACGCCGCCGGGCGGGCAGCGATTGATTTCGGCCTCTCCTCGTGCGATGGCGCTAGCGTAGTCGTGGCAATCGGCGTACCCGCAGCGCTGGCACTGTGTTTGCGGCAGGAGCGCGTCGATTTCGGCAACGGTGACGGTGGGGGAAGGCGATAACATCGTGAGCAATTATCGCAACGCGGCACTCGACCGCGGGCCGTTTTTTGAGGGATAAGCATTCATGCAACCAACACTGCGCCCCGTCGGCGGTTACGGGCTGCTCTCGAAGCTCTGTGCGATCGGCGTGCACGCTCGTGGCTGGCGCATCGAAGTGCTCGATCCGCTGCCTGAGCAATGCGTGATCATCATGTATCCGCACACCAGCAATTGGGATTTCGTGGTCGGTCTGGCCACCAAATGGTCGGTCGGGTTAACCAAATCGCGCGATGCACTGTGTTTTGCTGGAAAAGAGAGCTTGTTTCGCGCGCCCTGGGGCTGGTTTTTTCGCGCTGTGGGCGGCTTTCCGGTCAACCGGAAAGGCGGCAGCGGCTTCGTGCCCGAAATGACAGCGCGATTCGCCAACGAATCCACAATGCGCTTCGTGCTCTCGCCCGAGGGCACCCGAAGCTTCGCGCCACACATGCGATCAAGCTTCTATTTCGTGGCGAAATCGGCGAAGGTGCCGGTGATTCTGGGCGCGTTTGATTTCGGCGCAAAACGTGTCGTTGTGACAGAAATCTTTTGGCCGAGCGATGACATAGACGCCGATTTGGCGCGAATCAACGGCTATTACAAAGCGCTCGGCAATCGCGGCGCAAAGCCCGAA
>JAAFHR010000460.1 GCA_013298455.1 Betaproteobacteria bacterium
GCTTGCAGGGCGCGAGTTATGAGGACATCGCGAAAGCGGGCGGCGGTATTCGTTCAACCGTAGCCGCGACTCGCACCGCTGCGGACGACACGCTCCTTTCCGACGCAGTGAACCGCGCACGAAGCTTGATGCGTGAAGGTGTGAGCATGATCGAGGTGAAATCCGGTTACGGACTCACGTTGATCGATGAGCGCCGAAGCTTACGGGCAGCCCGAGCGATTGCGTCACAATTACCGGTGTCGATTGCCACGACGTATCTCGCGGCGCATGCGGTGCCGCCCGAATTTGAAGGGCGCGCGGATGACTACATCGATGCGGTGTGTGAGTGGCTACCTGTGCTGCACGCCGAGGGTCTAGTCGACGCGGTTGACGCTTTTTGTGAGCGTATTGGATTTAGCGCAGCGCAGACTCGGCGGGTGTTCGAAGTAGCGCGCTCACTCAGCCTGCCAGTCAAGCTGCACGCCGAACAATTGAGCGACCAAAGCGGTGCTGCACTCGCTTCGGAGTTCAATGCGCTCAGCTGTGATCACTTGGAATTCGTCTCCGAAACGGGCGTGGCAGCGATGGCAAAGGCCGGTGTCGTGGGCGTGCTGTTGCCCGGCGCGTACTATTTCCTGCGCGAAACACAGCTTCCGCCGGTTGAACTCTTTCGAAGATATAAAGTACCGATGGCGCTTGCGACGGACCACAACCCTGGCTCGTCGCCCACACTGTCACCGCTGTTGATGATGAATATGGCCTGCACACTGTTTCGAATGACGCCTGAAGAGGCATGGCGCGGATTCACTGTCAACGCCGCCCGAGCGCTCGGCGCGTCGCGCCAGCGCGGTCGATTGAGCGGCGGATTACGGGCAGATTTTGCGGTGTGGAATGCAGCGCATCCCCGCGATGTGGTCTATCAATTCGGTCACGCGCCACTCAAGGCGTTGGTGTGTGCCGGCGAGGTGTTTTATGGCTGATACACACTACACGCTGCATCAGGGCGACAGTCCGTTGGTGCTCTCGCTACCGCATGTAGGCACACAGATTCCGCACGATTTGCAGGCTGCGTATACGCCGCGCGCCTTGGCGCTCGAAGACACCGATTGGCACTTGGAACGACTGTACGAGTTTGCGTCGTCAATGAATGTCACGATGATCGCCGCGACGGTGTCTCGCTACGTGATCGATGTGAATCGTCCGCCTGATGACACGCCGATGTATCCGGGCGCGGCGAACACGGAGCTTTGCCCCACGCGGTTTTTCACTGGCGAGTCGTTATACCTTGAAGGCCGCGCGCCCTCGTCGGCAGCGGTTCAAGCGCGTCGCGAGCGGTATTGGCAGCCCTACCACGATGCATTGTCCGAGGCGCTGCGCCGAGCAAAAACGAAGTACGGATTTGCGCTATTGTGGGACGGCCACAGCATCCGCTCCGAGATTCCATGGCTATTCGACGGGCGGTTGCCCGATTTGAATGTGGGCACAGTCAGCGGCGCGAGCTGTGATGCCACACTGCGAAGCCACATCGTGTCGCAACTCGAAGTGCAGCGCGATTTCACGGTGGCGATTGATGGGCGTTTCAAGGGCGGCTTTATCACCCGTCATTACGGGCGTCCGACCGAGGGCATTCATGCGATCCAAATGGAGATGTGTCAGTCGCTCTACATGGATGAATTCGCGCCGTTCGCTTATCGCTCCGCACATGCCGAACGGGTGCAGCCGTTGCTGAAGCGCTTACTCACCACAATGCTTGATTGGACGCCCGATGCCACCTCGTGAGCGATTGATTTGGGTGTCGCGAGCCTGGCTTGGCAACAGCGAACAGGCGGATATCGATGGCTGGGCCAGCGACGTCCTAGTCGAAATCGACGAGCTTGGACGGTGGTGCGCGATCACGCCAAACCTTCCCCGTTCGTTGGCAGAAAGTCGCGGCGCTCGGTGCTTCGATCAGCCGCTCATTCCGTCGCTCGTCAACACCCACAGCCACGCGTTTCAACGTGCGTTTGCGGGGCTCTCCGAGCGCCGCGCAGGGTCGCATGATGACTTTTGGAGTTGGCGAGATCGAATGTATCGGGTCGCGCTCGCGATCTCGCCCGCCCAGCTCACCGCCGTGGCCACACAGCTCTACCGAGAGCTACTCCGGGGCGGCTACACCCATGTATGTGAGTTTCACTATCTACATCACGACACTAGCGGCGCGCGCTTTGCCAATCCATATGCCATGACCGACGCATTGATCGAGGCGGCCGCCAGCGTGGGCATCGGGCTCACGCTGCTGCCCGTGCTGTACGAACGAGCGGGTTTTGCGCTCCCGGAGCTTCGAGCGGATCAACGCCGATTCTCGACGGATGTTGCGTTTGTGATGTCGCTACAGCGCCACGTTGAAGCGCGCGCTACAGAGCGCACTACACCGCTCAACGCGGGTGTGGCGATTCATTCGCTCCGCGCTGCAACGCCCACATCAATACGGCAATTGGCCGATGTCGTTGATGGGCCGATCCACATTCATGTGGCCGAACAAACCGCTGAAGTAGACGACTGTTTGGCGAGCACTAGTCAGCGCCCCATCGAATGGCTCGCCGCTCAAGGCTTGCTCGACCCACGTTGGCAGTTGGTACACGCGACCCACGTGACTCAATCTGAGATTGAGTCCGTAGCGCGCTCGCGGGCGAGCGTGGTGATTTGCCCGACGACCGAGGCTAATCTGGGAGACGGGTTGACCGATGTCGCAGCGTGGTTGGATGCAGGCGTCGGCGTGAGTATCGGCTCGGACAGCCACGTTACGCGCGATTGGCGAGAAGAAATTCGCTGGCTCGATTACGGTCAGCGCTTGCTGCTTCGGCAACGCAATGTCATCGCCAGTGCTCAGCAATTTCAAGGCGCAACCGCCGCACGAGCCTTTGCTAGCGCAGTTGGTAGCGGCGCGGCGGCGTCAGGCCAGTCGAGCTGGGGCTTACAGGTCGGTGCACGTGCTGATGCGCTTTGGCTCAGCG
>JAAFHR010000461.1 GCA_013298455.1 Betaproteobacteria bacterium
TGAAGAGCTCAATCGGGCCGCCGTTCGCAATTCGGGCGCGAAAGACAGCGCGGTTACCGTCCGGGCTGATTCGATAGCCTGAGTCCACGCCGCTGCCCACTCCGGTCAATGTGCCGGAAAGAGTTTGTCGAATGCCGCCTGCAATCCAAACGCTAAAAAGCTCTGGGCGTTGGTCGGTGATCAAATCACCGCGAAACACAACGTAGTCACTATTCGGGCTAATCTGAAAGTCTTCAACATTCCCGCCCGCTGGAATCGGCGGCTCCGGCGGGTTTTGTACCGCGATGCTGCTCGAAAGCGTCTGACGACTCAGGGTCGACAGGCTCACGGTAAACAGGTCGATCCGCCCCACTTGGGTCAAGTTGCCGCGAAAGATCACTCGGGTACTGTCGGGGCTGATTTGAAAATCGTAAACATCGCCATTGGCGACGATGTTTCCGCTGATCGGCGTCAGCGCGCCGCCCGCGATGGGCACACTGTAGAGCTCAAACTGACTGTCCGTGGTCAAGTCACCGTAGGCCACCACGGTCGTGCTGTCCGGGCTTATCTGAAAGCCAAATACATCACCGCTCGCGATGGCGGGGCTGGCGATCGCTAATGCGGGGCCGCCCGCAATTGGCGCACTAAAGAGCTCGATCTTGTTGTCGGTCAGCAGGTCGCCTCGGAAAACAATGCGAGCGCTGTCGGCACTAATTTGGTAGTCGAACTCGACGTTGGCCGCGGTCGTCAGGCCGGTAAAGGCCGCGACCGTACCGCCCGTAATGGCGACGCTGTATAGATTGAATGTTCCCGCCGTGCTCAGATCGCCACGGTAGACGACCCGCTGACCATTGGGCGAGAGCTTGAAGCTCGTCACGCTGCCGCTGCCCGCGGCGCGAACAGAGAGCTTGGTGATGACACCTGTGGCGATACGAACGACATAGAGCTCGTTGAAACCCGGCGCATCTCGATCCGCAATAAACACCACGTTGAAGCCATCGGGTGTCACCGCGTAATCAGCGCTGACGCTGCCGCTTGCGGGAGTGCCAGAGATTGCGATGCGCTGCGCTGAGGCCGTGGTGGCGATCAGCACGCCGAGCAGCACGGCGCTCAGCCAAATCGAGAAGCAGGAAACTGCGCGATAGAGTGGGTGGTTCATGAATTCCTCCGTCCGGAAAGAAGCGTTTGCCTCTACTTTTGGAATCGGAATTCAAAGAACGATCACGACACGGGGACGTAGTTTTTTTGTGCCCACCCGGGCGCAGTTGTTAACAACTTACTACGTTACTGCCAGTAGCTATTTGGCCTATGACAAGAAAAGTTTATGCCTTGTCTGTTGGCGGAAAACGAACATAGCCCTTATAAAAATTAGTTTCTAGTCAAAATGCTGCCAAACTATCAACATGACTCAGAGGCGAGCCGTGTTGGGTAGTTGTCATGTTGAGCGGAGCGAAACATCACGATGCGCCCGTTTCTCTTGGTCGTAGCGTCTTTTGTGTGCGCCGTGATCCTTCGCTGTGCTCAGGATGACAATGCCTCGACCTGCGTTAGATTGACAATCAGGACATGTTAGGTGCCGAAAAGTCTTGAGATGACGGGTTGCCTCATGCACCGTGCCGAGCTGCGTCGCGCGTAGCTCGCTGTAAACCCGCAACCTTGTTACTTCGTGTCTTGAATCCGCTTCAAGAGCGCGCGAAGTTTTTCATCCTTCAGATACTTTTCGTACACGGGTCGCATGGCGTCGATGAACGGCACTTTGTCGACCGTGTTAATTTGCGCGCCACCGGCAATGACCTTTTCGCGCGCCGACTTTTCGCGGGCGTCCCACAGGTCGCGCATGACTTTCACGCTGTCTTTTGCGGCGGTCCGGATGATCGCTTGGTCTTCGGCGTTGAGCGCGTCCCAGCTGCGTTTGCTCATCACGAGCACTTCTGGGCTCATGCTGTGTTCGTTCACCGAGTAGAACTTGGCAACTTCGAAATGCTTCGTTGATTCATAGCTCGGCCAATTGTTTTCTGCGCCGTCGATCACGCCGGTTTTGAGGGATGTGTAGACCTCGCCAAAGGGCATGGGCGTTGCGTTTGCGCCAAGGGCACGCATGGTATCTACGAACAAATCACTTTGCTGCACGCGGATTTTCATGCCCTTCAAATCGTCAACCGTTTTGATCGGTTTCTTTGAGTTGTAGAAACTACGTGCACCGGAATCGTAGAACGCGAGGCCGATGAAACCGTGCGCTTCGAATGCTTTGAGAATGTCGTCGCCCACCGGGCCGTCCATCACTTTTCTCATGTGCTCAACCGATCGAAACACGAAGGGCATCGACGGCACGACCGTCTCAGGCACGATGTTGTTGAACGGCCCCATGTTGACGCGATTCAAATCGATCGCACCGAGTTTGGTTTGCTCGATCGTGTCTTTTTCTTGACCGAGTTGCGAGGACGGGAACATCTTCAACGAGTGCCGCCCTTTGCTGCGCTCTTCGATCAGTTTGCCCATGTGCAACACGGCTTGCACGTCGGGTAATCGAGCGGATGGGTGTCAGCGGAGCGAAATTCCTTGGCCACGACCGACGACATGGCCAAGGCTGAGGCCACGCCGAAGGCGATGGCTGAAAAACGATTGAGTTTGAAATGACGCATAGCGAGCCTCGTGTTTGCGGTGATGGAATGACTTTAGGACGAGACGCTGTCAGCTGTGTCTTCAATGCCAGCTTTATCGATTAACGCCAAGCTATATGTGGGGAAAGCAAGTTTTTGATAGGTTATCGAAAAGCGGTTTAGATTGCTTCTAGGCTCTATTTAACATGGCTTTTATGCGTAAAGCTAGGTAGACACTGGGCTGCGGTCGGTTTTGTCCCCTCTCACCTGGAGGGAGAGGGTTAGGGTGAGGGGCATGCTTGGATTCCTGACCAAGCCTGCGCCATCGCCACCGCCCCCTCTCCCCCAACCCCTCTCCCTCCGGGGGAGAGGGGAGTCGTTTG
>JAAFHR010000462.1 GCA_013298455.1 Betaproteobacteria bacterium
GAGTCACGCGGGCAATCAACGCAACGTAGACGATTGAGAGCGTGATCGCTGGCAGCAGCAAGTGGTGCAGCCAAAGCCAAAATCCCCGCAACATCGGTCGATAGCCTTGCACGGGAAACCAATCGAGCTTGAGCGCGAAAAAATACACGAGCAAATAGCCCAAGATAAACACAGGAATCGAAAAGCCAAGCACTGAAAAACCCATCAGCGCTCGATCCAACCAACCGCCGTGTTTCCAAGCGGCCAGCGTGCCCAGCGGCACTGCCACTAGCACCGTGATGACGATCGTGAGAAACGCAAGCGATAACGTTGGCCCAACTCGATCCGCGATGATCGCGCTCACGGACTTCTTGAAGAAAAACGATTGCCCCAGATCGCCCGATAGCAAGCCTTTCGCCCAGATGCCAAACTGCGACAAAAAGCTGCGATCCAAGCCAAGCTCGGTTCGAATCCTTGCAATGTCTTCGTTGGTCGCCATGTTGCCCGCGATCACAGCAGCCGGATCGCCCGGTACCATTCGAATCAAGGTAAAAACAATGACCGCAACGATCACCATCACGGGAATCGTCGCCAAAATTCGCTTTAATAGAAATCCACCCATGCCGTGAGCGTAGCGCAAAAACGCTGGCAAATACTGGCAATGACGTGTCAACCCACACCCCCATCACACCATGAATTCACTTCCCTCAACGATGCGAGCCATTGACCACGGTCAGGGCGGCGACGCTAGCTGCATGCGCCTTGTCGAGATAGCTGTGCCACGCTGTGGCGACGACGAGGTGCTGATTAAAGTGTTTGCAACAGGCGTCAACCGCCCCGATGTGTTGCAGCGATCCGGAAAATACGCTCCGCCGGCGGATGCGTCGCCGCTGATGGGGCTAGAGCTCTCAGGCGAAGTGATCGCCACCGGCGCTGCAGTGACCCGCTGGCAGATCGGCGATAAGGTTTGCGCGCTCACCCACGGCGGTGCGTACGCCGAATTCTGCGCGGTAAACGCTGCGCATTGCTTGCCTATTCCAAACGGACTTTCGATGCTCGAAGCGGCAGCACTCCCCGAGGTGTTTTTCACCGTGTGGGCAAACGTGTTTCAGCGCGCTCAGTTCACTGCGGGCGACTCGATTCTGATTCATGGTGGATCGAGCGGCATTGGCTCGGCCGCGATCCAGCTCTGCAAGGCGTTTGGCGCGGCGAAGATCTTGGTCACGTGTAGCAATCAAGCCAAACTCGATTACTGCACCAAACTCGGTGCTGACGTTGGCATCAACTACACCGCAGAAGATTTCGTCGCAGCGACCTTGGCCGCGACCGGTGGCCGTGGCGCGGATGTCGTTGTTGATATGGTCGGTGCGCCGTACTTTCAGAAAAACATCGAAGCGTGCGCGACCGATGGCCGCATCGCCCAGATCGCGCTGCAACAAGGCGCCAAGGCCGAGCTCAACATGCAAGCGCTGATGGTGCGCCGTCTCACCTGGACGGGCTCAACACTTCGGGCGCGACCCAACGCCGCGAAGGCCGCGATTGCCGAATCGTTACTGCACAACGTTTGGCCGCTGTTCGACCAACAACCCGATGCGCTAAGACCCAATATCCACGCCACATTCCCGCTCGCCAACGTGAGCGACGCGCACCGAATGATGGAATCAGGGGCGCATTTTGGGAAGATTGTTTTGACCGTTGGTTAACGTGACACAACACAAAACCGATCCAATTTTTTGACGCAGATGACGCAGATGAGCGCAGATTATTTTTTGCTCAATGGCAGCATTGCTTTGAATAATCTGCGGCAATCTGCGCAATCAGCGTAATCTGCGTCAAAGGAGAAAAGCGTCGTATCGCGAAGTGTCGACCGATCTCGCCTCGGACGTTTCATGGCTCTGGGGTGGCGTACCGCGCCATGACAGTTACGTGAAACAACACCAGCCAAATTTTTTGACGCAGATTTCTGCAGATTCCAAATGGATTCACGCAGATTTTTCGGTTTGAAATAACGCGTGAAACACTCTTGAAACGAAAAGAAAATCTGTGGCAATCTGCGTCAAAAATCTGCGAAATCTGCGCTAAAAGCCTTCGACAGTTTCATTGCTCGGTGCGGCATCCTTCGCCATGACAGTTAACCTAGCTTGACCACGAAGGCAGAAGCGGCGCGCGGGCTTGTCCCAATGAGCCGCTGCCGCGGCAGCGGCTCCGTGGCGATCCGGCCGGTGAGCGCCGCCTGCGTGGCAGCGTCGATCCAGAGCTGATGGCCTGCTTCGGCGTCGACCGGCGCGGCGGCGGCTTGCCATGCCAGCGCCAGCGCTGCGTCGACTGGCTCGCCCACGCAGACCCGGTGCGCCAACAGGCCCTCCCGCGTCGCGCTGGGGCGCGCGGGGCCGGTCGTGAGCGCGCCGCTGGCGATGCCCGTCGCGAGCGCGGCGACTGGCTGACCGGTGACGATCCGTTCAGCGTTAAAGAGATCCTGCATCTCGGCCATGTCCAGCGCAGCGCGCGTCGCCGACAGCCGCGCTTGTGCTTTATTAGGCGCTGGCGACGCATCAGAGGCGATGCCGAACAGCGCCAACAGCGTGCCCCCGCTGTCACCGAAGACCACGCCGCCATGATTGGCCACCGCATCGCGCCACAGGGTGTGGCACTCGTCGAGCCAACTTACCAAGTCAGCAGCAGCAAGCGTCTGGCTTGCATCGGCGAAATCGCGCAGCTTGACTGCTAGCACGGTGGCCTCGAAGCGCTCGGCGTGCGATGCTGGCAACTCAGTGGCACGGGCGTGCCCTGCCGCAGCGACGGTCAGACGTTGCACCAGCTCGCGTTGCTGCTCGCGAAGGCGTGCCTTTTCTAGGCTTGATGCCACGCGGGCTTTCAGTAGCGTCGCGTCAACCGGTTTGTGCAAGTAGTCGTCCGCGCCCAGTTCGATGCAGCGCGCCACCTGATCCACCGCCTCGACTGAGCTCGTGACCACCA
>JAAFHR010000466.1 GCA_013298455.1 Betaproteobacteria bacterium
GGAACGATCCGCGCTGACTTCGCTGATTCGATCGATGCCAATGCTGTTCACGGCTCCGACGCCCCTGAGACCGCTGCGCAAGAGATCGCTTATTTCTTCCCGCAGAGCCAAGTTTTCTCGCGCTAGGGCGCTTTGAAAACAGGACGAATGACCAATGACGAATGACGCGAAGGTTTGCGACGACGGATACGATATCCGATGTGGCGCCCCCGCGGCTGTTCGGTTCACGTCCTTCGTCCTTCGTCTTTCGTCCTGCGCAGCACCCTCGTCCTGCGTAGGCTCCTCGTCCTTCGTCATTGGTCATTCGTCCTGCCTTTGACATGCAAAACCTGCTTGAACTGAATCAGCCCTCGCTCGCTGCTTTTTTCTCCCAGATTGGCGAGAAACCGAGCAGCGTGAAGATGCGCGCCAAGCAAACGCTCAAGTGGTTGCATCAGTCCCAAGTAAGCGATTTTTCGGCGATGACCGACATCGCCAAAGCCACCCGCGATGTGCTCGCTGCACACGCTGAAATCCGCGACCTCACGGCGATTCGTGATTCAACCGCCTCAGACGGCACGCGAAAGTGGCTATTTGATGTGGGCTCGAGCGCGGTCGATGCGGTGTTTATTCCGGAAGACGATCGCGGCACGCTTTGCATTTCTTCGCAAGCGGGCTGCGCACTTGATTGCGCGTTTTGCTCCACGGGTAAACAGGGTTTCAATCGAAATCTCTCCACCGCTGAAATCATTGGTCAGCTTCGCTACGCAGACCGAGCGCTCAAAGCCGATATGGGCATCGTCGGACGTACGCTTGATGGCGTGCAACCCGTCACCAACGTGGTGATGATGGGCATGGGCGAGCCGCTCGCCAACATCGATGCGGTGGTGCCAGCGCTCGAATTAATGCTTGATGACAATGCGTATGGCTTGTCGCGTCGGCGCGTCACCGTGTCGACATCGGGCATGGTGCCGCAAATTGATGAGCTCTCTAAGCGCTGCCCCGTCGCGCTCGCGGTGAGCTTGCATGCGCCAACCGACGCGCTTCGGGATGTGTTGGTACCGATCAACAAGCGCTATCCGATCAAAGAATTGCTGGCGGCTTGCAATCGCTACTTGAATCACGCGCCGCGCGATTTCATCACCTTCGAATACGTGATGCTGGACGGCGTGAACGATCAGCCTGAACATGCCGAAGCGCTCATCAAAATCGCGCGACAAGTTCCGAGCAAACTGAATTTGATTCCGTTCAATCCATTTCCGCAGTCAGATTTCAAAAAGTCGCCGCGTGATCGCATTCTGGCGTTTCAAAGACGGCTCTCTGATGCGGATATCGTGACCACGATCCGTAAAACTCGTGGCGACGATATTGACGCCGCCTGTGGACAGCTTGCCGGACAAATTAAAGACCGTACACGGCGTACCATCCAGATTGCACAGCGTCGCGCCGTGTCAGACAATACCGCTCTCGTCCCCTCTTCTACAGGCTGAACATGACGTTTCGAACCGAATCGCCCCGTTGCTGGTTCGCGCTTTTCACCGCAGTCTCCTGCGTTGCCGTGCTCGCCGGATGTGCTGGCGCAGGTGGCTCGAAAACGGATGATTCACCACAGTCTGCCACGGCAACGAACAACGAAGACCCGATGCGCTTTCGAGCCAAGGTCCACACCGAACTCGGCTCGAATTACTTCCAACGCGGCCAAATGGCCATCGCGCTCGAAGAGCTCAACGAAGCCGTGAAACTCGACCCGCGCTATGGCGTTGCCCACGGCATTTTGGGTCTGGTGCATGCGGATCTGGGCGAAACCGCAAAAGCTGATGCGTCATTTCGTCGCGCGATCGAACTCGCGCCAAACGAGGGCGACGTCCGAAACAACTACGGCTCGTATCTCTGCCGCCAAAACAAAACCAAAGAGGGTCTGGAGCAATTCGATGCCGCGCTTCGGCTTCCGCTCTACACCACGCCCAACATTGCGCTTGAAAACGCCGGAAGCTGCGCGCTGGCTGCGAGCTTGATTCGCCCGGCGGAGGCGTATTTTTCACGGCTCATTCAGATTCAGCCGTTTAGCTCGCGTGGCTATCAGGGTTTGGCAGCCATCGCCTACAAAACCTCAAAACACGAAGACATTCGAAAACACGTTGCGGCGGGGCTTCGCGCCAATCCCGTAACGCCTGAGCTGCTTTTTTACGGCGCTTGTGCTGAGCGCAAATTGGGCGATCGCGCCGCTGAACTTGGACACACTGAGATGTTGAAGACACGATTTAAAGATTCCCCGCTCAACGAAGCGCTTCGTCGCGGGGGCTGCGAATGAGCGATGACATCAGAACGATTCAGCCGCTCACGGCTTCGCCCGTTGCGCCGTCCACCGGCGGCCTGCTACGTGCAGCACGCGAACGCGCCGGGATGGGCGTTGAGGACATCGCGTCAAAGCTCAAACTCTCCGCACGCCAAATCACCGCAATTGAAAACGAGGATTGGGACGCGCTGCCCGAAGCCACCTTTACGCGTGGTTTTGTGCGCAGCTACGCGCGCTTGGTGGGCGTGGACCCCGAAAGCCTTCGACTAAACGCCGCGCGGCCGTTGTCTGAGACGGTGCTGGCCCCTACGCCCGTGGGCATTGGTGAGGTCACACGCGATGACGACGGCAACACCCGCCGCGCATCGAGCTGGCTCATTCCGACGCTCTTGATCGGGCTGCTTGTCGCGGGCGTTGCTTGGTTTCTCTGGCGGGGCACCCCCATGCCGCTGGGCACGACGAAATTGCCCGTTGAGGCCGTAAAACATCAAGCTCAGGCCGACGCTGCGGCAGCGGCCACGGCCGCTACGGCTGGGATCGCGAGCGCAGCATCGGCCGCTACGGCGACCACCAAGGAAACCAGCCCAACCGTTTTGAGCGTTCCGCC
>JAAFHR010000463.1 GCA_013298455.1 Betaproteobacteria bacterium
CTCCAACAATGGCCTTGATGAATCGCCTCGGAGCAAACCCCAGCGCTCTTTGGTTTCCTTCTCAAACGCGCCAAGCGTTTCGTGAATGTCGCCCAAGAGCACAAACACGGCGTTCGTCGGTGCGTGATCAAACAGTGTTTCTGGCGCTTCGAAAAAAAGCGGCAAGTAGTATTCGATGCCACCGGGAAAGATGCCGTTCGAGACGTCTTTGTAAGCCGCTGACTTGGATGGGTCGCCATCAAACGTTTCCCGAAAACGTTGACGAAATTGCGTGCGACCCGCCTCATCAGTGGGGAATTCACGTGCGGGTAGCAACGAGAGATCATTGAGCGGATAGAGCGTGCGCTGCGAATCGGGTTCAAAGGTTTTGATGGATTCGATGTCTTCATCAAACAAATCGATGCGAACGGGTAGTACCCCGCCCGTTGGGTAGATATCGATGATGCCGCCGCGCACTGCAAACTCGCCTTGCGAGACGACTTGCGTGACGTGGGTGTAGCCGCCCAAGGTCATTTGTTCGCGAAGTTTCGCCACATCGAGCCGTTGGCCCTTTTTGAGCGAGAAGGTGCGCGCTGCGATGAAGCTTCGCGGCGAGAGTTTTTGCGACGCGGTGGTTGCCGACACCAACAGTACGTCGCAGCTGTTGTTCGCGAGCGCATAGAGCGCCTGCAAACGATCACTCACCAAATCGGGGTGCGGTGAGAAATGATCGTAGGCGAGCGTTTCCCAATCACTGAATTCGCGAACACTGAGGGATGGCGCAAGCCAGCCGAGCTCGAGCGCGATGTGATGAACATCTGCGGCGTCGGCACAGACCACGACCAGCGTTTGTTGGGTCGACTGCAGTGATTGGCTCAGTCGCGCTAGGCCAAGCGACGTGGCGGCTCCCGGCAGTCGTTGAGCAACAGCTCGTTCACCGACGCGCGGCAGGTTGGGAAGCAGGGGGACGTTTGGGGAAACAGGCAAAGTAGAGCCTCGCAAAGAGCGCGGCTCTATGCGATGTGAGGTGAAACAGGAGTCAGATTATAGGAAGCGTTACCCCGAGCAAGCGAGCGCCTCAGTGCAAGTTCTGAGCTTTTGTGTTCCGACCCCTACCGCCCCGCCAGCAAACTTTCGTCGCCCAACCGCTTTGAAAACACCAGCATGGCGATGGCGCACACTGCAATGGGCACCGCGACCATTGCGAGCCACTCAGCTGCCGGAATCGGCTCCGCGCGCAGCACCTTAGAGAGCACCGCGTATTGCCCGTTGACCGGAACCCAGCTATCCCACCACGGTGCCTTCGATTGCCGAAGGAAACTCATGAGCGGCAACAACCCAACGAGCGAGACACCCATCGATAATGAGCTTTGCGCCTCTTTTGCAGTTTTGCCCGTCGAGCCAAACACCAAGAGCACCGCTGGCACCATAAACGCGAACGGAATCAATACCGCCATGAAGCCGCTGAACTCGCGCAACCCAAAGTTAAACGGAACGCCCAGTTTGCCCAGCGGCACCAGCGTCAGCGTGATCGCGAAGCCGATGAGCGACATGGTGACTGCTAGCAGATTAACGCCACTGACTGCGAGCCACTTGCCAATCGCCAGCTCCATGGTCGTGACCGGGGTTGTTAGAAGCGGCTCCAAAGTCTGTCGTTCGCGCTCTCCGGCAGTGACATCAAGCGCCGCTGCAATCGCGCCCATAAGCCCGGCAAACAGTGCGTAGAAGCTCATGACTTGTAAAAGCCGCGCGCCGCGTTGCTCGGCAGTGGCGAGATCGAGTTCCTCGGCTTGAATCGGTCGTGCCACAAAGGGCGACACCCCTCGAAGCAGCATCCGCTCATTGCCGATTTGTTCGCCGTATCGACGCACTTCGCTGGCGAGCCGCGCGGCGATGGGCGCAGAGCGATCACGGCTCGATTCAGTAACAACGGTGATCTTGGCGGGACGCCCCTGCGCTAGGTTTTCTGCGAAGTTAGGATCGATCACGAGCACCGCATCCAACTCGCCACTTTTGACCCGGGCTTCATAGTCTTTCGGGTCGGCGTCGACTTTGATGCCACGTCGCTCGAACTGCCGCACCAGATCGGGTGCGAACTGCGCGTTGACAATCGGTGCAACGGTTTTCTCAATGCGCTCGGTCACTGACTTCATCACGAAGTACAAAATCCCAATCACCAGTGGTCCAGAAATCGCGACGGCAAAGAGCGCCCAAAACACGCTCTTTCGGTCCCGAAGTAAATCCATGAATTCCTTGCGAGCAACCAAAAGTAGCCGGGACATCGACAAACGATTCATGCGAATAACCCCTCATCGCTTCCGATCAGTTTCACAAACGCATCTTCCAGCGATGGAAGCCCCGTGCTTTGCAGCACCTCATGGGGTGTGCCCTGAAACACCACGCGCCCCGCAGCGATGATCACGATACGATCACAGAGCGCCGCCACCTCTTGCATGATGTGCGATGAAAACAGCACGCATTTGCCTTGTTCTTTCAGGCCGCGAATCAGCGCCCGCATGCTTCGAGTTGACATGATGTCGAGCCCGTTAGTCGGTTCGTCAAGGAGCACCGTTTGCGGGTCATGCACCAGTGCGCGGGCGATAGCGACTTTCATGCGTTCGCCTTGGGAAAAGCCTTGTGTGGGGCGATCTGCGAGCGAATCGAGCCCTAAGTCATGAATGAGTTGAGTGGCGCGTTCTGCGGCGAGTTTCGGCGGGAGCCCTTGCAGCTTGCCGAAATATTCGATGTTTTCGCGCGCAGAGAGCCGCCAATACAAGCCCTTGGCATCGCCCAATACACCGAGCTTACGGCGAATGAGACTTCGCTCTCGCCCGAGATCGGCACCGTCAATCGTTGCTCGCCCCGCGTCGGGCGTCAAGAGCGTTGAGAGCATGCGAAGGGTTGTGGTTTTCCCAGCGCCGTTGGGTCCGAGAAGTCCAGTGACTTCACCGTCGTG
>JAAFHR010000464.1 GCA_013298455.1 Betaproteobacteria bacterium
GTCGTCGGTCTGCTGATCGGGCTTGCCGTGCAGGCGTGGCTCAAGCCGCGCAAAGGTTGGGATTGGCTGCCAGCGATGGCGTGGCCAATTCGCACCGTGCTGCTCTCATTCATGTTGCTGTTGATCGTGCTCTCACCGGGCAAAACAGCCGCGTTCATCTACTTTCAGTTTTGAGGTGAGTGAATCGATGAATGCACGCTGGCTACTCACTTGGATCGTTGCGCTCACCATCACGCTCGGCGGATGGTTGGGGTTTGAAACGTATTGGCGCGCGCAGGGCTATCAACCCACCGTGATGGATAGCTTCGACCTGTGGTCACTGATGCGAAAGCGCGCTGTGCAGCCCGCGCCTCCAACCCGTGTAGCGCTCTTGGGTGCGTCCAGAATTCAATACGGCTTGTCGCCCGAATCGTTTAAAGCCGCAGCGCCAAACACTGACCCAATCATGCTCGCGGTGAACGGCCACTATCCGCTCGCGGCGCTTCGGGATTTAAGCGAAGACGACAAATTCAAAGGCGTTGTGATCGTTGGCATTGATGGTCGCGGCTTCCACCGCGCATGGCGCGACATGCAGCAAAAGTATGCCGAGTACTATCACAAGGAATTTTCGCCCGCCCGCGAATTGCATCGACGACTGCTGACCCCGATTCAGCTGAAGGTCATCGCGGCGCGCCCCGATTTTGCTGCGATCACGCTCGTAAAGCGTCATCTTGATGGCGTCGGACCGCCCTACAAAGACTACGTTACCTTCACCCGTGATCGCGCTGGCGCGACGGATTATTACAAGAGCGACATCAAGGCGATTCGCGCTGGACGAGTGGCCGATTTACAAAAACACTACCCGATGTTTACGCCGCCCACACCCAGCGAATGGCTCGACGCCAATCGCGATATCGTCGATTGGGTGAAACGCATCAACGCACGCGGCGGCAAAGTAGTTTTCTACCGCGAACCGGTTTCTGGCGAGCATTTTGAAATGGACGAAGCGCGTTTCCCCCGCGCAAAAATGTGGGACGAGCTCGCCAAAATCATGCCCGCCACGATGATTGATTTTCAAGATTACCCGGAGCTTCGAATCGATACGCCCGACACATCGCACATCGATGCGAAAGACATTGATCGGCACACCAAGGCGTTGGTCGCTGTGTTGAAGCAAAAGGGCGTTTTGTAACAACGATCGCGAGCGATGGGCGACGAACGCTGCATCGCATTTTGCGCGAGTTTCATTTCCTGCTTAGCTAAGCCGCGCGCGATGAGATGTGAGCTCAGCTTTGAGATGTCAACTCCTTACACTGAGTTTCAGTATCACTCAACAAGGACGTCCTTCATGACATTGAATTTCTCAACTCGCGCGGTGGCTTTAGCGGCGGCGTTCGCGCTGCCCGTCATCTCGGTGGCGCAAACCGCTGCACCAGCAGCTCCGCCGCCCGCGTGGCAACAGGGCCGAAGCGCCGCCATGGCAACGTCAACGCTCGCGCCATTGGCCAACAAGCTCACCGTGACGCCCGCGTCTGAAATTCACCTCGACCGATTGAAGCTGCCAGCGGGATTCAAGATCGAACTCTGGTCGATGGGAACGCCCGGAATTCGCGCCTTGACGCGCGGTGACAACGGCAAGATCTATGGCGGCACGCGTGCGCTGGGTCGCGTTTATGAAATCACTGATGCCGGCGGCGCGCGCACGTCGCGTGTTGTGGTCGATAAGCTCACGCAACCCGCTGGTGTCGCGTTCAAGAATGGTTCGCTGTATGTGATGGCCATCGACAAGGTGCTTCGCTTTGACGGGATCGAGGGCAATCCTTCGGTCGCACCGGTCGACATGACACCGCTCTTTAATCTGCCCAAAGAGCAGCACCACAACTGGAAGTACATTCGGTTCGGCCCCGACAACAAACTCTACGTGCCGTTTGGCGCGCCGTGCAACATTTGCGAACCCAACCCAGAATACGCGCAAATTCGCCGCTACAACGCGGATGGCTCCGGCATGGAAGTCATCGCTCGCGGCGTGCGAAATACCGTGGGCTTCGATTGGCATCCTGAGACCAAAGAGCTGTGGTTCTCCGATCACGGTCGCGATTGGTTGGGCGATGATTCGCCAGAGGACGAGCTCAACCGGATGGCGAGCGTCGGGCAGCACTTTGGATTCCCGTCCTGTCATGCCAATGGCGTGGCTGATCCCGATGTGAAGAAAGACAACCCGTGTGGCGGCGTCACGCTACCCGTCACGCTCATGGGCGCCCACACCGCCGTCATGGGGGTGCATTTCTACACGGGCTCCAACTTTCCAGCGAGCTACAAAAACGCGCTGTTTGTCGCACGCAAAGGCTCATGGAATCGCACCAAAAAGTCGGGCTACGATGTGGTTCGGGTGCACAGCTCTGCCGATGGAAAAGACGCTCGGGTGGAGCCGTTTATCACCGGTTTCGTGAATCCAGCGGATGATTCGTTCTGGGGACGCCCCGCGTATTTGCTGCAAATGCCGGACGGCTCGATGCTCCTCTCCGATGAGCAAACCGGTGCCATTTATCGCATCACGCATGGCGGTTAAACGCGCCATCGCAGCGATCACGTTGGGATGTTTGTGCGCTGTGAGCAACGCGCAAACCCCATCGCCCGCGCTACTCAATTTGTGCGGCGCGTGTCATGGCAAGGATGGCCGATCGAGCTTGCCCAACACGCCGAGTTTGGCCGCACAGCCAAAAACGTTTCTCGAAAATCAGCTGATCATGATGCGCGAAGGCCTGCGCCCTGTGCCCGCCATGCAGGGCATGCTCGATAAGCTCACCGATGACGAGGTGGTGGCGTTGGCCAAGTACTTCGCTACGATGCCACTTAAAACAGATGCGGCTGTGCCCAGCAGGGAGTCAACCGAACGCGGAAAAAAACTTTCGTCGGATGCGCTCTGCAACACCTGTCACCTGCCCACTCA
>JAAFHR010000465.1 GCA_013298455.1 Betaproteobacteria bacterium
CACTGAGTTTGCAATACGCATCATGCAGCAACGACGACGCATCAACCGTGACCGAGCCATTGAATTCACGACGGATTCGCGCGGCGGCGAGCTGCTGGAGTGGCTCGTACACGGCTGCGATCAACTCATTGAGCGCAGCCGTTTCACCCGCGCGCCAGCGCCGCAGCAAAAGCGTTACATCGGTGTTGCCGGACACGCCACCCCCCGAAACATCAGCTGCTTCTCACTCGGTTCAGCCGAGTCTCGAAGCGATACACCCATTGACTCTGCGGACAGTGTACCCAAGCACTCGCCGATAGGCCAGCGGCTGTTGAGCCGATTTGAGCTGTGAATACCCGTACTGACGAAAAACAACCAGGTGCGTCGAGCGCGACGGCAGCGTTTGCGCTGTTTGATCGCTATCTCTCGGTGGCATCGAACGAGCGCGCTGACTTCGTTGCGCGAGCGCTTCCTGCCGATCCTGTGCTGCGGGCGGAATTCATGGCGCTCGTAGACGCCGATCAGCGTGCCGAAGGGAGCGAGTTTCTTCATCGATCTTCCAGTCCTCTAAAGCAGCGCGTAGGTGAACGCGTAGGCCGTTGGCGATTGTTGCGACAGATCGGTAGCGGCGGCAGCGGCACGGTGTATCAAGCCACGAGCGTGAACGAGGACGCAGGCCAGAGCGTGGCAATCAAACTGCTCTCCGCGAATGTCGGGGATTTGAGAGAGCGCTTTTTGCAAGAGCGCGACATCTTGCGCTCGCTCAATCATCCCAACATCGCGGCGCTGATCGATGTTGGCGTTGACGAGCGTGGTGCACCTTACATGGTGCTCGAATACATCGATGGCGAGCCGATCACGCAGTATGTAAAACGCAGATCGCTGTCACTGCCAGCGCGGCTCGTGCTCTTCAAAAAAGTGCTGAGCGCGGTTCAAGATGCGCATGTTCATTTGATCGTGCACCGAGACATCAAGCCGTCAAACATTTTGGTCGACGCCCAAGGCGAGCCGAAACTGCTCGACTTTGGGATCTCAAAGCTCCTTGATGGCGGCTCGTCCGAACTCACTCGAACCGGTGTGCAGCCGATGACGCCCGATTACGCCAGCCCCGAGCAAGTACGTGGCGAAGCAATCACCACCGCAACGGATGTCTATTCGCTTGGCGTCTTACTCTATGAATTGCTGACCGATAAAAAGCCCTACGAAATCACTGAATTCAATCGAGGCGCTCTCGAACAGGCTATATGCAATACCGAACCGGAACGCCCGAGCCGAGCAACAACTTGGCGACGAACACTGGGCGGCGCGAGCGGGCTCGATGCGATCGTACTTAAAGCGATGACTAAGCTGCCGCGCCATCGCTACGCCTCGTGCGCTGCAATGGCCGAGGACATTGATCGCTGGCTGGTTGGGCGGCCTGTGGCTGCCCGCAATGTGCCTTGGTCGGATCGGTTCGCGCTCTTTTGCAAGCGTCATATCTTGGCGCTATCGGTGAGCGGGGCGGTCGCGCTAGCGTTGGGTGCGGGTGCTGTTGCATTCGTGTGGCAAGCGCAGGAAACCGCCGCCGCCAAACTACGGGCGGATCGGGTGAACCAGTTTTTGCGAGAGACTATTTCAGCGGCTAATCCCGATGACTTAGGACGCGATGCAACGATCACACAGGTCATGGCGAGAGCTGTTGAGGTCGCGGAAAAGTCAAGCGCCAACGATCCCGTCGATGCAGCTGAAGTTTGGCTCACGCTTGCAAACACCTACGAGAGCTTGGGGGATTTTCCGGCGGCAACTCGCTGCGCCCGCAATGCGCTCAAGTTTGCGCGTAGTTCAGCGCAGCCGGTCTTGATTGGGCGTGCAGAGCATGCGCTGGGTGGATTGTTAATCGAGCTTCGCGAAATGCCCGAAGCCGAGCAACTCCTGACAAGCGCGCGAAAGATTGCCGAGAAAACACGCGATGCTCAGTTTCGCGCCAACACCGCCAACCGGCTCGGCTTACTGCACAACGCTCGCGGCGATGATCGCGCGGCGTTACGCTGGTACCAAATCGCACTCGCTGATGGCAACAAAGACGACATCGGTGACCAAGCCGTGGGCTACGCCAACGTTGCAAGCAAACTCTGCAAACTAGGCGATTGCGCGGCAGGTATCGGGGCGCAGCGCAGAGCCATTGCGCTGCTAAAGAAAGCGCATTCAAAGCCGAACACCAACGTGGCGATGGGGCTTTCGAACCTTGCTGGCATGTTGTTGCGTGAGAGAAAAATTGCGGAGTCAGTGCCGCTGTTCGACGAAGCGCTGAAACTACAAGTGACGCTCTTGGGCGAGCAACACCCCGATGCGATCTATAGCCGCGCCACCTTTGCCCGTTCGCTGGTAGACAACCAACAAGTCGATGCAGCCCTCACCGAGGGTTCGAAAGCGTATGCGCTCTCCGGCTCGCTCAGCCCGGACAGCACCACCGTCGTTGACGTCGCGCAGATCTACGGCGATGTGCTTTGTCGCGCGAAACGTTACGGCGACGCGATTCCAGTTTTGAACGGCGCGCTCGATTCACTGACGAGGCAAGTGCCGAATGACGAGCGAGAAATTGCGAGCACCGAAAGCCTATTGGGTTTGGCAATGGCAGGCATCGGGCAGCGTTCAGAGGGGCGGGCGTTGAGCGAGCGCGCCTTGGCGAAGCTGCTCGCACTGACTAGCGACAAGCATCGCAGCTACCTCGATGCACAAATACGGCTGCAATTGATCGACGCGATGCCAAAGTAGCCGCGCGATCTGAGAGCGGCGATAATTGGGGTCGTCCTCGAATCACTCATTGATGAGTTGTTAACGATTCATCAACGCCCGCATGCCCACATCGAAGCCCACCATTTCCATCAAAGCCAAGCCCATACCGGCGCAGCCGCAGCGTTTTTTTACGCCCTG
>JAAFHR010000467.1 GCA_013298455.1 Betaproteobacteria bacterium
TTCACCCGTCAAGACAACCACTTGATGATTTCGAATCAACGACGCAATTTCATCGGCCCGGTCAGACACAGGCAACCCGTCGGTGTAGCGAATGGCCGGAGAGCGCTCTAAACGCGCACAAAAACGCTCCTCGGCACGCAACGCGTCGGCGGTGAGTTGGTCGGGTTTGAGCTGCTTGGCGCGGCGAATCAAGCGCCAGTAATCCGCCAACAACATGTTTTCGCGCTTCACAGCATCAGGCATCGAATGGCGCGCTCGGGCTTCGTTCATCGAGCGAGATTGTATCGACACGAATCCTGGCTCTTTTCTTTAGCGACTTTTTGATGCTGGCAGTGATAATGGAATCGACCGAACTCAAGATCGTTGCAAAAAGCTCGAAAAGCCACATTTAATGGGCTACTAATTGAAAGAGTCATTTTGTTAGAAAGTTTCAGTTTGAACCGTGGCGTCTGGCGGATTTGAACCTACACTTTCCATCGGTCGACTAAGGTGAAAAGGAGTTCTCTATGAAATTGCAATCCACGTTCCCCGCACTGCTCGCAGCGTTTACCGCAGCCATCTCGCTGCCGACCCCGGCACTGGCTCAAAACAGCGCAGCGTGCCCATTTACGCCCGCTGAAATCAAGCAAACACTCGGCTTAGACGTTTCTGCAGGCGCAGCACGCCCCGACATGGCGTTTGCAGGCGGCAAGCTGCTCGCCTGCCGCTACAACGGCGCTGATCCATCAAAGCCCGGACTGTGGCTCAATCAAACGGTGATGGATAACGCCAAAGATCCAGCCAATGAGCGCAGCTTCAAGATGATGGCGGGCAAGCTCAAGCCCGTACCCAACGACCCCGACGGCGCGGCTTGGCAGGATGACCAGGGCGACCTGACCAACGCGACCTTGCATTACCTGAGAAACGGTTCGTTGGTTGAGCTGCGGGTCACTGTGTCGCCGCGAGACAAAGCATTTGCCGACATCCGCGCGAAGTTGCCGAAACTACGTCGTTTGCCCTAGTTTGCGACAGGACAAATCTCGCTACACTCGACGGGTTTTCACCATCACAGAGGAATCCGTTTCATGAAACGACTGTTTGTAGCCGCGGCGTTGTCGGCGGCCCTAATTTCGACGGGCTCAATCGCTACGCCGCTTCGTTGGGCGTCGGCCGGTGATCCACTCACCATGGACCCGCATTCGCAAAACGAGGGTTTGACCAATTCGATGAATGGTCAAGTCTATGAAACGCTACTGAAGCGCGATAAGAAGCTGGGGCTTGCAGCAGCGCTCGCCACCGAATGGAAACAAATTGACGAGCTAACCTGGCGCTTCAAGCTGCGTCAAAACGTGAAGTTTCACGACGGGTCGATTCTGACGCCGGAAGACGTTGTTTACTCGGTCGAACGCGCCAAACACCCCAATTCGCAAATCCGCGTTTACGCCAATGTGGTCGGCACGCCCAAGAAAATTGACGCCACCACGGTTGAATTCAAGCTCGCCTCGGTCAATCCTATTTTCTTGGATCACCTCGCCACGGTTCAGATCATGAACAAGGCCTGGAGCGAGAAAAACAACTCGGTGAATCCACAGAACTTCAAAGAAAAGGAAGAAAAGTTCACTGCGCTCAACGCCAATGGTACCGGGCCGTTCCGCTTGATTTCGCGTCAACCAGATGTGAAAACCGTCTACAAAGCGTTTGAAGGTTGGTGGGGCAAGCGCGAAGGAAATATCAGCTCGGTGACATTCACGCCAATCAAGGCCGACGCCACTCGCGTTGCCGCACTGATCTCGGGCGAAGTAGATTTCGTACTGGATCCGCCGCCACAGGATTTGGAGCGTTTGGAGAAAACACCCAACACCAAAGTGATCAAGGGTCAAGAAAACCGCATCATCTTCATCGGCATGGATCAAGCCCGCGATGAGCTGTTGTATTCGAACGTCAAAGGCAAAAATCCGTTTAAGGACAAACGCGTTCGTCAAGCGCTCTATCAATCGATCGATATCGAAACGATGAAGACCCGACTCATGCGCGGTCAATCGTTCCCAACGGGCGGCATCACGGTGTCACCACTCGGCGCGTACAACGATCCAGCGCTCGAAAAACGTTTGCCGTTTGATGTGGCTGCCGCCAAAAAATTGATGGCAGACGCGGGCTACCCACAGGGTTTCGAAGTGACCCTGCACTGCCCCAACAATCGCTACATCAACGACGAAAAGATTTGCCAAGCGCTCGCAGCGATGTGGGCACAAATTGGCGTGAAGATTAAGCTCGATGCGCAGCCCCGCGCCATTCATTTCCCACGCTTAGAAAAGCTTGACACCTCGCTGTACATGCTCGGTTGGGGCGGCTCGATTACCGATGCCGAAACCACATTAACCCCCGTGCTTCGCAATCGCGCGCCCGGTGGCATCGGTGACTACAACTACGGCAACTACAAAAACGACAAACTCGATCAAGCCGCCGCTGCGTCTAGCAAAGAGCCCGATCCAGCCAAGCGAAAAGGCATGATCTTGACCGCACTCAGAGCGCACAACGACGAAATCAATCACCTACCTTTGCATCGCCAAGTGATTCCGTGGGCGGCTCGCGCCAACCTCTCGGCGCATCATCGCCCTGACAACTGGCTTGAATGGGATTGGATCACGATTAAGTAGTGCGCTGAACCCGCGTTACACGATGAACACAGGCCGCATAATGCGGCCTGTTTCTTTTCGTGCGGTGACAACATGCAAATGCGAGTTGGTTGGTTCAACGTTGAAAATCTCTTTACGCGATACGCCTTCGCCCAGCCCGATGCCGAAGGGCTCTCCTACGACCGGCAGGTGATCGCCGTTGGCGTAACGGCGCTGGAGCACGGTGCGGGCAATCAGGGCGACGGCAACATAGCCCT
>JAAFHR010000468.1 GCA_013298455.1 Betaproteobacteria bacterium
ACGCGGTTCAAGTCAAAAGCTTGGTTCCGTGCGTTAGCGAGTTTCCTGGTTCCCGAGTGTGAGTGCTGCTACAGCGTCGATACTGATCGAGTCCTTGAAATCCGCGTGTTTTACTAGTATCAAGGATAGATCTAAACACTATGGGTAATCGTTTATTTGTGGGCAATATTAGCTTTCGTGCTACGCCCGAAATCATTCGTGAAGAGTTCGCCGCTTTCGGTGAAGTCTCCGATGTTCACCTGCCAATGGATCGCGAAACGGGCCGCATGCGTGGCTTTGCGTTCGTGACCATGGGCACAGACGCAGCCGCACAAGCGGCAATCGCCGGTATGAATGGCAAGCCAATCGAAGGTCGCCCTTTGGTGGTCAACGAAGCACGTCCCGCACCTGCTGGCGGTGATCGTCCTCCGCGCGGTCCTGGCGGCGGTGGCGGCTTCCGCGGCCCGCGTTCAGGCGGTGGCGGCGGTGGTGGTGGCGGCTACGGTGGTGGCGGTGGAAATCGCTACTAAATCGTTGCTGCATTGATCACGAAACTCGTTTCGCGATCAAGCCAAACGTAAAAAGCCGGGTTCGCCCCGGCTTTTTTGTGTGCGCTGATTCTGTGGATAGAACGCTACGCATCCCGCTTAAAAAACACCTGCCGCGCTGCCCAAGCGAGCACGCCCAAATCGTCCAACCAGCCGACGATGGGAACGACATCAGGAATCAGATCGAGCGGCGAGAGCACGTACAGGACCGCGAGGATGCCGATCACAGCGCGCTTCCACTTGCTTCGCGAGCTGAGCGGCGTTTGTTTCGGGGCGCGGTTCGGCGAATTGGATGTTGCGCCGCCATCGTTGATTCGCGTGGGCGTTGCATCAATGATGACCGGTTCTACCTTTGCCATTTCAAAACTCCCTTTTGAATCGAGTGTTCGTGTGTTGCGACGCTACTTGACGGACAACGCTAGCGTGACGGCTACCTGATCCGCTTTGCTTTGCGCCACGGCCTGCGGCGCGGCGACACTAACGCGAGCGGCGTCGAAATTGTTGACCCCGACCACGGTGTTTCGGATCGCCTCGGCTCGGAGCGACGCGAGCGCGGCGTACGCGAACTCAGGCACGTCTTGCTTAGATCGCAGCAGCGCGAAAAGTTCAGGGTAGTACTTGGCGCGCGCCGCAGCCGCCTCGGTGCGCCCCTTCTCGGTAACTTGAGCGCGGGCGTTTTGAATGAGGTTGGTAACTGCGTTGTTCGCTGGCGGCAAGTACTTTGCGCGGAGTTTGACGGCGTCGTCCCCTGCGCTCGCGGCCATATCGTCGAGCGCCGTTTGCACTTTCGCATCGGTGAACGAGATGATCAAAGGTTCGTTGGGGCCCGGCGGCTTCATGCCGGCGCGTTTACTGATGTCGAGCTTTACGATGTTGTCAGCGAGCGCTTCACGGTCACGCGCTTTGTCAAAACGACCTTCAATCGTGAGCTTAAGCGCGGGGCGCTGCGAAAGCGCCTTGCTGAGTTTGGCAAGTTTTTCTCGCTCAGGGGGCAGGAGCCTCGCTTCCCCCGGCTCGAAAATCACCGCTTCAAAACTTTCGCCCGAGCCGCCCAGCAGCGCGCCAAGCGCGCGAAACGGCGCGGTAGCGATCTTGGTGAGCACGTTGCCGATGGCCTTCCAAATCAACGAGCCGTAGCTAAACTGCGGGTCATCGAGCGAGCCCTGCACCGGCAATCCCAAGTCAATTTTTCCATCGCTATCTCGGAGCAATGCAATCGCTAAATCGAGCGGTAGATTGGTGGCGTCGGGGCTGTCGATCTTGTCACCGAGCACAAGGTTGTCGATCAAAACCGTGTTTTCGCCCTTGAGTGTTCGCTGCTCAATGCTGTAGTCGAGATCAAGGGTGAGCTTTCCAGACTTGATCGCTCGCCCCGCAAACTTGCCGGAGTACGGCGTGAGACTTGCCATTTCCAAATTGCGAAACGCAGCTTTGAGCTTTGTGTAATCGGTGGCACCCAGCGGTGCGATGGTGCCCGACAACCGCGCCAGACCAAACTGATCAACCTTACCTTCAAGTGACACCTCGGCACGTGCGGAGGGCTCGTTCGAAATGCCGACAACGAGTCCGGCCAAGTCCGAAATGCGTGTGCCGAACTGCGGCCGCAGTGACAAATCCGCAAATTCCAAATCGCCGCCTGTCACCTGCAGCCGAGCGACCTTGATTCGCGTGGTGGGGGCCGCGTCGGACGGCATGGGCGGCGCGCCGGCGCTCGTGGCTGGGGCGGCGGGCACGGTGGCCGTGTTGACCGCTGGCTTGCCGATTTGCGCTAGATTGATGCTCCGATCCGCGCCGATGATAAGTCGCGTTTTCGCTTCATCGAGCAGCAGATCAGCAAGCGCGACGTCTACACCTTGCGCCGTTGATCGAACAGCGATATCAGTGCTCGAGAGCTCGCCCCAACTTGCAAAGGGAATCTGCGCGACTTCGTCAAACACTTCAACGCCCGTGAGCTTCGCTGATGCGTTGGCTCGCCAAAGTTCTTCGGCGCTCCTGCCGCCATAAAACTTCATGGTTGCGGCGCTTGAAAACTCGCCACGGTTAATCTTCAGGCGAGTGTATTGATTCAGATACGGCGAGAACGGCGCGAGCGCAATTTTTTCTGCGGAAAGGTCTGCGGTTGTCTCGCTGCGTTTGGTGTCGAAACTCACTGCTCCTTTGAGCGTGCCGCCGCTCGCCAATGTTGCGTTGACGCGGCTGATGATCGGCTTCGAGCCATCGAATTCGATGCGGTCCGTGCTGAGCGCCACAGCTTCGAGTGTGTGGTTCAGCGGGGCAGCCAGCGTGTTGTCGAGCACTGTGAATCGGCCGCTTGAGAGCGCGATACCGCCGAGCGAGACT
>JAAFHR010000469.1 GCA_013298455.1 Betaproteobacteria bacterium
GCGCCCGCCACCGTGAGCGCAGGCAGCGACGATCTCGCGGCTTTCTCGACCGTCGATAGCGCTGGTAATTTTTACGTCGCGGCGCGCACGCAGGAAGCGGTGAGCAATTACGTCTGGCGAATCTTCAAGCTCGACGCAGCGGGCGTACAGCAATGGCTCACCACGGTCGGTGGCACTGGCGACAGCCGACCGCGCGCCATCGCCATCGACAGCGGCGCCACGCGTATTGCAATCGTTGGCACCATTGACGGCAAACCGGGCTACTCACTACTAGACGCCAGCACCGGGAGCGCTCAGTTTGGCGGCGCAGCAGGCGTGACCATCGGCGCAGCCACGAGCACTGGCTTTCTCTCTGACGTCGTGTTTTTACCGGGCTCCACCACGTTTCTTGTGGCCGGGAGCGAAGCACTCACGGGCGGCACTCAAGCCAGCGCCCTTGTAGCTCGAATCGGCGCGGTGCCTTGGCAATTCAATTACAGCAACGGCGCGAACGCTCGCGGGATCATTAACGCCATAGCGCTCACCAGCGGCGGCGCAGAGCTCGCCGTAACGGGCGTGGTGGGAACGCTTCCTGCAGCGAGCAACGACGCTGATCTTGACATCGTAACGATGCGGATTGACGTTAACTCGGGCGCAACCGTGGGTAGCGCAGCCGTCTATCAAGGCCCAGCACAAACCAGCTTTAATACGCCAGCCCGCGATTTCGCGTCGGCCATCGCTGTCGATGCCAACGGCGCGATTTACGTCGGCGCAACCGTGACCAACAACACGTTGCAGGCTGACAATGTCACCCAAGCGCCGCGAAACACCATGGGCGTGGGCAAGTTAAATGCACTGCTAGCACCACAGTGGGATCGCGTTCCGGCGGCTGCGCCGGGCAGTGCGCGGCTTGGTAATATCAGTACGACCCTTGGCAAAAAGTCCATGGCGCTTGATGCGGATGGCAATGCCTACTTCGCGGCTCGCGTTCACACCGGCACCAGCTCCCGAACCGACGTCATCAAATGGAACACCACAGCGGGCACTGAGACTTGGCGCTGCAGCTACGACGCCAACCCAACCGATGCGGAAATTCCCTTGGCATTGGCGGTCACTCCCACCAACGACGTTGTGGTGGCGGGGCTTGCTAACGGCCCTCAAACCACTAACCGTCTAGGAAATGCCTTCGCCATGAAGGTCAGCAATAACGGTGCGACCTGCACCGTTGCTTGGACAAAATCGCTCAACACGGGTCTCAACGATCCTGGCTCCGTCGCTAATGCTGTGACCACTGATGCCAATGGCGACGTTTTCATTGCTGGCGAAATTTACAGCGTCGCCACGCTCGACGCCGCGGGCGACGCATCGGGCAATTTCTTGGTCGCCAAACTCTCTGGCGCCAACGGTGCCGAGCTGTGGCGCTACAGCTCTGATGGCGGTAGCAACCTAGAAGATCGCGCGTTCTACATTGCCACCGCTCCGGGCGGCGTGATCTACGTGGGTGGCGACACTCGGGTCGGTGCCAGCGCACCCGGTGATCGCGATTGGCGCGTGATCAAACTGCAAGACAACGGCACCAGCGTCACGCCCGTTTGGAACGTGATCCACAACAACTCAGGCGACGATTTCCCCTACGCGATGCACCTAGAGCCCAGCGGCAATAGGCTCTACCTAGCGGGCTATGTCGATGAAACTGCGCTCGGTACCGGCCAGGGGTTCAACATGGCCGTGCGCGTTTACAGCAACTTAACCGCCGCCGCGCCTACCTTGGCGCTTTACACCGTTTCCGGCAACAACAACACCGGTACAGGAGATTTCGCGCGCGATGTGATTTCCGATGCTGCGGGCAATATCTACTTGGCGGGCTTACTCAACAATACCGGCGTGCTTGAAGAGGCCGCCGTGGTCAAACTCAATGCCGCTGGCGTAGAACAGTGGCGAAAGCTCCTGGGTGCTACCGCAGCTGGCAATTACGACGAAGGCACCGCGATTGCACTAACGCCTGATGGCCCCGTCATTACCGGAATGTTTTTCGCAGCGAACAACTTCGAGCTCGGCACGGCCCAGCTTCGCGCGAGTGACGGCGCCGTAATGTGGAGCGAGGGGAACAATTCGTTCTCGCGCGATTTCGGCCTCGCCGTTCAAACCGTGCCACCCGGCGGTTCTGCTCCGGCTGAGCGCGTGGTCGTCGCAGGTTGGGGCGGAGAGAATCGCTCCGTTAATTCCGTCACAGGTCTGGCCAAACCGCAAACGTTGATCGTCCAGGCGTTTGATCGTGCAAGCTGCACCCTTAAAGTGGATGGCCGCAATGGCTCACCGCGCGCCACCACCGACGGGCTCATCATCCTGCGCCGCATTTTGACCATCGATGAACCCCAAGCCGCGATCGGCGCCTCGCCAACAAACGACATTGATTCCCGCGATAACTTGGTCTCAACACTCATCCTTCGAAAGGATTACGACATCGATCTCGATGGCAACGTTGATTTCAAAGATGCGCTCCTGATCGTGCGCTACCTGCTTGGCCTGCGCGGTGATGCAGTCACGGCTGGGCTCGGACTAACGGGCGGCCGCAACCAATGGCTCCCGGCGTCCCCCACAGTGAGTAACTCAGTAAAACTCTACCTAGAGGGTTGTGGCGTATGAAGCCAGCTCGCCCAGCGCATGGCCATCCCCGACCCGTTCGTCCTGAGCGGGTCGAAGGGCCGGTGGCGAGCCGCCAACGCCGCACAGCGGATAATCGGTCTGTTGCCCGACTTCGCGGTTCGCGCACTGCTTCTGGCGCAGTCGAATGCGTCCGGCGTGCAACGGAAGGCTTTGTCACTGTGCGGCTGAGGATTAATAATTTAAGCTTGCACAAAAAATATGACAAAG
>JAAFHR010000047.1 GCA_013298455.1 Betaproteobacteria bacterium
AAAAGTCGCTAAGGAAAAGAGCCAGGATTCGTGTCGATACAATCTCTCTCGATGAACGAAGCCCGAGCGCGCCATTCGATGCCTGATGCTGTGAAGCGCGAAAACATGTTGTTGGCGGATTACTGGCGCTTGATTCGCCGCGCCAAGCAGCTCAAACCCGATCAACTCACCGCCGACGCATTGCGTGCCGAGGAGCGTTTTCGTGCGCGTTTAGAGCGCTCTCCGGCCATTCGCTACACCGACGGTTTGCCCGTGTCCGACCGGGCCGATGAAATTGCGTCGTTGATTCGAAATCATCAAGTGGTTGTCTTGACGGGTGAAACGGGATCGGGCAAAACGACGCAGCTGCCAAAAATTGCGCTCGCGGCCGGACGAGGGCGTTTTGGCTTGATTGGACACACGCAGCCACGGCGCATTGCAGCCAGTAGCGTGGCGACGCGGATTGCCAAAGAACTCGGCGAAGAGGTCGGTGAGAGCGTTGGCTTTAAGGTGCGTTTCACCGAAAAGGGCGCGCAAGACGGTTTCATCAAACTGATGACTGACGGCATCTTGCTCGCCGAAACGCAAACCGATCAGTTTCTTAACGCCTACGACACGATCATCATCGACGAAGCGCATGAGCGCTCGTTGAACATCGATTTTTTGCTCGGCTACCTGCGGCAGCTACTGCCGAAGCGCCCGGATTTGAAGGTGATCATCACGTCGGCCACGATTGACGCAGAGCGGTTCGCGCTGCATTTTCAAGACCGTCACGGAAAGCCTGCGCCGCTCATTCATGTGAGCGGTCGAACGTACCCCGTGGAAGTGCTTTACCGCTCAACGCAGACGGAAGAAGACGACGAAGAGAAACTCGAAGAAGCCATCGCCGACGCGGTGGATGAACTGTGGCTTCGCGGGCCGGGCGACGTGCTGGTGTTTCTGCCGGGTGAGCGTGAAATTCGCGAAACGCAAGACATTTTGCGCCGCCGCTTGAAGCCGGGCACAGAAATTTTGCCGCTGTTTTCGCGGCTTTCGGTGCAGGATCAGCAAAAGATTTTTTCGGGTTCGAGCGGTCGGCGCGTGGTGCTCTCAACCAACGTGGCTGAGACCTCGCTCACCGTGCCCGGCATTCGCTACGTCGTTGACACGGGGCTCGCGCGGCTCAATCGCTACTCGGTGAAAAACAAAGTGCAGATGCTGCAAATCGAAAAGATTTCGCAGGCGAGTGCCAATCAACGAAGCGGTCGTTGCGGTCGGGTGCAGGCCGGTGTTTGTATTCGTTTGTACAGCGAGGAAGATTTCAACGCGCGCTCCGCGTTTACCGATCCGGAAATTCTGCGCTCATCGTTGGCGGGGGTGATTTTGCGGCTCTCGTCGCTGGGTTTGGGGCGGGTGCAGGAGTTTCCGTTTATCGAGCCACCGTCGAGTCGCGCGATTGCCGATGGCACAGCTTTGCTGCAAGAGCTTGGCGCGCTGAACGAAGCGGGCGAGCTGACCGCGATTGGACGCGAGTTATCAAGAATTCCAGTCGATCCCCGAATTGGTCGAATGCTCGTTGAAGCGAAGAAATTGGGTGTGTTGCCCGAAGTGTTGGTGATCGCCGCCGCGCTCTCAGTGCCCGATCCGCGGGAGCGTCCGTTTGAAGCGCGAGACGCAGCGGATCGCGCGCATCAGTGGTTCAAAGATACGAAGAGCGATTTTCTGTCGTTGCTCAATGTGTGGAAATTCGCAGCCGAGCTTCGCGAGGACGGCGGGCACAAAAAGCAAGTGCAGGCTTGTCGTGAGAAGTTTTTGAATTGGTTGCGGCTACGGGAGTGGCGCGATTTGCACGGGCAACTTCGAGACACACTGCGTGAACTCGGTTGGAATGCCGAAGCGGCGTTGAGCAAGGAAGCACCATTCGAAAACTTCCACCGCGCCTTGCTCCCCGGCCTGCTTGGCAACATCGGCGTGAAGGCCGACGACGGCGATCACTACCTTGGAGCGCGGGGCATCAAGTTTTATCCGTTTCCCGGTTCGGGTGTGGATAAAAAAGGGCTCAAATGGTTGGTGGGCGCGGAGCTTGCTGAAACGACGCGGCTCTACTCGCGCACCCTCGCAAAGATCGATCCCGATTGGATCGAGTCAGCTGCGGGCGACGTGCTCACACGAAACTACTTCGAACCTAAGTGGGACGTTGCGTCTGGGCAAGTGGTTGCCAGCGAGCGGGTATCGCTCTACGGCTTGACCATTGTGCCGCGCCGACGCGTGAGCTATTCGCGCATCGCGCCCATCGAAGCACACGAGATTTTTTGCGCGGCGTTGGCGATGAACGAGGTTGAAACGAGCGCTTCGTTTTACGCAGCGAATCGAAAGCTCGTCAAGGACATTCAGGCGCTCGAGGACAAAGCGCGGCGCACCGATGTGCTCGTGTCGGAAGAGACCATCGCGGCGTTTTACAAATCGCGTATTCCGAACGACGTTTCGACGCGAGCTGAGCTAGAGAAGTGGGTTCGCGCTGCAGAGGCTAACGATCAATCGCTTCGCATGACTCGAGAACAGCTCATGCGCCACGGCGCTGATGCGGTCACTGAGGAGCAGTTCCCCAAAACGCTCAAGCTTGGCGATTTTGAAGTGCCCGTGAACTATCGCTTCGAGCCCAATCATGTGATGGACGGCGTGACTGTGAAACTGCCGCTGGCGCTCTTGAACGCGGTTGAAGATCGCTATGCGAGTTGGCTCATTCCGGGGTTGTGGCGCGAAAAAATTGCGGTGCTTTTGAAAGCGCTTCCGAAAGCCGAGCGCGGTCGTGTGCAACCAGTGCCCGATACGGTCACGTCATTTCTAGAGCTCGCCACGCCGCGTGAAAAACCGCTCACCGAGGCGCTTCTGGAGTTTCTACGCGACTACTTGAGTTTGAACGTCGCGTCGAGCGTGTGGGATCGCGTTGAGATTCCGGCGCATTTGAAGCTCAACTTTCGCGTGATGGACGGCGAAGGCAACGAGCTCGGTATGAACCGAGATTTATCGAAGCTGCAAACTGAGCTTGGTCAGGCAGCGCGTATGGCGTTTCAAGGTTCGCAAGACAACACCGCAGCGGCCGACATCGAGAAAACCGGGCTCACAAGCTGGACGATTGGCACCTTGCCCGAAGGCATTCCTGTGAAACGTGCCGGACGAAATTTGACCGCCTATCCAGCTTGCGTGGATGAAGGCGCGAGCGTTGCCGTGAAGCTCTTTGAAACAGCCGCAGAAGCCGACGCCGCGCACAGAAGGGGCGTGGTTCGGCTCATGACCATCGAGCTCAAGTCGCAGCTTCGGAACTGGGAAAAAGGCCCCAGCGGTTTCAATCAAATCGCTCTACAGCTCAAAACAGCAATCCCGAGTGACAAGTTGTTAAGCGACTTTTTGGCAACGCTGGCTGACCGCGCCATGATGGGTGACGATCCGCTGCCGCGCGACGAAAAGGCGCTTCGGGAGCAGGTAAGTCGCGCCAAACAGCGTATTCCCGTGGTGGCCGAGGCGTTGGGCCGCACCATGACCACCGTGGCCGAGGCGTATGTCGCCTTGCAGGCTGACTTAGCTAAGGCTGGGCCGCGCGTCAAGCCATTGGTCAGTGTGCTCACGCAGTGGCGAGATCGCTTGCTGCATCCCGGTTTTCTGGGCACTACGCCATGGGCACAGCTACCGCATCTGGCGCGCTACCTGACCGCGCTGGCACGCCGTCTTCGAAAATTCACCGAAACCCCCGAACGCGAAGCTCGCCACGCGCCAGTCCTGACGGGCTTCTGGACGCAGTGGTCTAACGAGATGGAGCGACAAGGCGTCACGGCAAGCGAAGACTTACGAAACTTTCGCTGGCTGATCGAGGAGTTGCAGGTGGCGCTTTTCGCGCAAGAGCTCAAGACTCCGTTTCCGGTCTCCAGCAAGCGCTTGGAGAAGCGCTGGTTGGAAATTTGTCGTTGATTCGAAAACTCACGCAACTTTTTGATTTTTCAACTGTTCTTTCCTTATGACATTGTGCTAGATTGCGAGGCGTATCCGAGCGACGGTTTTGCTGTGTTAGCTCGTATCAATTGCAATTTTTTCACTTGTTCGCCAGACCGACTACATCATGACCTCGCCACAACCTCACGGATCACCTGCACGCCCTGATCTGCTCGCGGGATGTCGCGATTTGATGCTGCACCGGGCGAGCTTGCAGCTTGCCGCTGCGCTAGACCGTCTGGCCGAAATTCTGCTCGACCATGCGTCGAAGTCCTTTGAGACCAAAGTCGTCAATAACCTCATGGACGCCCGGGCGGTGTTGCAGCGAGAGCGCCTGCAAATCTCTGAGACGTTTGGGCAAGCGCTCCTCGATCGCATCAACGGCAAGCGTGAGCCCGGCATTCCCACGCCGAAGGACGCGCCATCGTCGGAGCTATCGCTTCAAAGCGAAGAAGTACTCGATGAATTCGTTGCCGCCCGCTCGCTATCGCGATCGATCGAAAGCGCTTGTTTGGCAGATGTGCCCGCGTTTCATCAGCGTGTGGCATCGCTCTTAGACGATCCAGCGCTCAAGCTCACCGACAACGCGTTTGCGCCGCCCTCGATTGTGGGCGCGCTGGTCGATGGGATGTTGAGCGTGCAGACGAGCCCGGAAGTTCGAATGGCGTGGATTCGAGGCTTAACGCTCATGGGGGGCTTGGGCTTTCGAGATGTTTACGCCGACTTGAACCGGTTTTTGGTTGATGGCGGCGTGCAAGTGCCCGTGGCTCGCGTTCAGCAAACGTCGGCGAGCGCGGCGGCTCAAGCTGCGGCGAGTGTCGCTGCCCTGCACGCGGGCTTGGCTGCTGGTGGCTCAGAGGGGCAGTCGAGCCAGAGCATGAGTGATGAACTCGGTGTGGCGTCTGCGCAAATCGCGCAGCTCGCAGCGCAACTCTCAGGGGGCGGCGGCGTGGGCGGTGGACAAGATTTTGGCGGACGCCGAGACGGCCCGCCCATGCAAATGCTCGCGTCGAATTTAGTGTCGCTGGTGGAGCGCTTGCAGCAGCTGGTGCCCGCCATTTCTGGCGGACCGTCGATGTCTGATCCGTCGGTGGCGGCGATGGTTCGAAACAAGGAGGCGCTGCAAGTGAGTGCGGCGCTTGGTTTCGCGCAAAACGGCGCGTACAAGGTGCCGGTTCAAGGCGTTGACCGGAAGCTCTTGGCATCGTTAACGGAGATGCAGGTCGTTGATGGTGGTGGCGGTGGCGGCGGCGCCACACCTACCGCGTCAGTGCTCCGACAGGTGGTACCTGGATACACGTCGGGCGATATTTCGGTGCTTGATGCCACCACGACTGAGCTCGTGGCAATGCTCTTTGATTTTGTGTTTGCGCGGCGTGAATTGCGTGACGAAATCAAAGTGTTGCTCGGTCGCTTGCAGATTCCGATGCTCAAAGGCGCGATGGTGGATCGCGGCTTTTTCTCGCGAAAAAATCATCCGGCGCGTCAGCTTCTCAATCGCCTTGCTGACTTGGGCATCGGTTGGACCCCCGAGGACGGCTCTGAAAACGCCGTGTACCAAAAGATCGCGCACGTCGTTGATGTCATTAACCGTGATTTCACGGACGACTTGGGTGTGTTTACTGCGGGGCTTGTCGAGGTCGAACAGTTCATCTCCGAGATCGAGCAAGACGCCCAGCCCGCCATTGAAGCGGAAACGGCTGAAGCCGCCAACGCAGACCGGCACTTGGTGGCGATGCAAACGGCGCAGCAGGCAGTCGACAAACGCGTCGGTCAACACGCGCTTCCCGAGCAGGTTCGCGAATTCATCGAAGTGGCGTGGCAGCCGCACCTGCAAGATGCGCTCTTAGAAAAAGGCCAAGACAGCCCGGAGTATGAGCAAGCGGTTGAGGCGCTTGATGAACTAATCTGGAGCGTCGCGCCCAAAGATCAGCCCGCCGAGCGTGCGCAGCTCAGTAAGCGCGTTCCGGCCTTGGTGCGACGCCTGCGCACATCGCTCAAATCACTCTCTGACGATACTGTTAATCCGTTCTTTGACCGCTTGTTTGAAGTGCATTCGGGCTTGATGCGCGGCACGACGCCCGATTACGTGGAGCCCGAGCCTGTTGAGGAGCCGGAAGAAGACGAGGGCTTCGACCCGTTCCAAGAGCTCGTCAAGCAAATGGAGCGCAACCAGTGGATCGAAATGAGCGATGAAAAAGGCGCTCTGACCTACGCCAAGCTCGCTTGGATGAGCCCACAGGGCACGACGTATCTATTCACCACACGCCATGGCCGCAAAGCCGCGTCGCTCTCGCCCATGGAGCTTGCCGAATGGTTCCGTACGGATCGGGCGCGCTTGATTGAATCCGAACCGATTGTGGATCGCGCACTGGCTGGGATGTTTAACACCGCTGCCTAGCGGCTCGTTACGGTTGCTAGCGGTGAACGCCGCGTACCAATTCACCGATGAAGCCGGGGCCTTTGTAGAGCATGCCGGTGTAGACCTGCACCAAGCTCGCGCCGATGTCGAGTTTGCGTTTTGCATCGGCCACACTCATGATGCCGCCCACACCAATCACCGGTGTTTTACCAGCGGCTTTCACCACTTTTTCCAGCACGCGATCAGCGCGCTCGGTCAGTGGTGCGCCACTCAATCCGCCGGCCTCCTTGGCGTGAGCGTGTGAGCTCACGCCATCGCGGGAGAGGGTTGTGTTGCTCGAAATGATCGCATCGGCACCTGCATCGCAGATGGCGCGCACGACGTCGTTGATCTGCTTGGCGTCAATGTCTGGTGCGATTTTCACGGCAATCGGGCGATACGCGCCGTGTTGCTTTTGCAGCGCTTCACGTTCACGAACTAAGGTGTGAACGAGCCCGCCAATTGAATCCGGCGCCTGTAAGTCGCGCAGGTTTTTGGTGTTGGGCGACGAGACGTTAACCGCGATGTAGTCGGCCGTTTGGTAGACCGCTCTGAGGCATTTCAAATAATCCGACGCGGCCTCAGTGATTGGCGTTGCGGCGTTTTTCCCAATGTTCACACCCACAGGAGTTTTGATCGTACGGCTCTTGAGTCGTGGCAGCGCCGCTTCAACGCCGTCGTTGTTGAAGCCCAGACGATTGATGAGCGCGTTGTGCTCTGGCAGTCGAAACATGCGCGGCGTGGGATTGCCCGGCTGCCCCAAGGGCGTGAGCGTGCCGATCTCGATGAAACCAAATCCAAGCTGCGCCAAGCCTTCGAGGTGCTCCGCGTTTTTATCGAGCCCAGCCGCGAGCCCAATCGGATTGTCGAACTGCAATCCCATCACGGTGCGCGGTGTTTTGGGCAATCGACCTGCCCAGAGTTTCGCGGCCCCAAATTTAGCTTGTGCGTCGAGCGCGGTAAATGCGGCGCGGTGGGCGGTTTCTGGGTCTAGTCCGAAGAGAAAAGGGCGAATCAGTGCATAGCTCATGACGGTATTATCTCCGCCATGCTCAATCGCCTCGCGCTCGTCGCTTTCCTCTCGCTTCTAAGCCCATTTGCCTACGCGCAAGACTACGCCGCTCGCCCCGAGGTAGCGCTGCTTCGAGCCGAGCTGATCGCTGAGCATCAGTTTGATGGCGCTGAATTTGACGCCACGATGGCCCAAGTTCGTCGGATCGATCAAGTGATCACCTTCATGGATGCACCGGTTCGCGCGCCAGCGCCGTGGCACGTGTATTGGCCGCGACACATTGGTGGGGATCGCTTCGCTCGTGCTTCGGAATTCGTTCGGGACAATGCCGCAGCGTTGTCGCGTGCCGAGGCAGCTTATGGTGTGCCGGGTTCGGTGATCGCGGCGATTGTTGGTGTGGAGACGATCTACGGACGCATCACGGGAAACTTTCGCGTCATCGATGCGTTGGCGACGCTCGCCTTTGATTACCCGCGGCGCGCTGACTTTTTCCGCGAAGAATTGAAGCAGTTTTTTTTGTTGAGCCGCGAGCTCAAACGCTCACCCTTGTCGATCAAAGGCTCGTTCGCCGGCGCGATGGGCTGGCCGCAATTCATGCCCAGCAGCTACCGAAAATGGGCGGTGGATTTTGACAATGATCAACGCATCGATTTGTTTGCATCGCGAGATGACATCATCGGCTCCGTGGCATCGTTTTTAGCGGGGCACGGCTGGGAGCGCGGCGGCGTGGTGATGCTGCCGGTGGCGAAGCCGTCAACCGAGATTCTGGCGACCTTTGACGGCGGACTGACGCCTCGGAAAAAGTTTTCCGAGTGGCAGGAGCAGGGCGTGCAAATTTTGCGCAAAGACGCTGACATCGTGTTGCCGCCCGGAGACGTCTCGGCGGGGCTCATTTCGCTCGATCGAGCCGATGGCGAGAACGAGTACTGGATCACGTTTGAGAATTTTTACGTGATCACGCGCTACAACCGGTCGCGGATGTATGCCTCGTCGGTGTGGTCGTTGGCCTATGCGTTGAAACGAGTCGGCAAGTAGTGCGGCGAGGCTGATTGACGCCGAAGACTGCCAGAGCAACCATGACAAATGCAGCTTTTTGACGCTAGGCCTTATTAATTCTGGGCTTACAGCGTTTTTTCAGTGTTTTTGAAGTTACCTTAAAAATCTTGCAAGCCCAATACTATTCTGGCTTGTGTATGCGAAGCCAATGCTCAGCCATCACGCGATTTAGGCCCGCCCGTACTGATCCTCAAACCGCTGAATGTCGCTCTCTTCAAGGATTGCACCGGTTTGCACTTCAATAAAAACGACGTCGTCGTGGCCTAGGTTTCGAATGCGATGCTTCGCGCCGAGTGGCACGTAGACGTGATCACCGTGTTTGCAGGGCGTGAAGGTGTCGTCGATCTGCACTTCGGCCGTGCCAGCGACGATGGTCCAATGCTCGGCGCGGTGCTCATGCCGCTGCAGGCTGATCGATGCACCGGGGCTAACCGTAATGCGTTTGCTCTTGAAACCGGGGCCCTCGTCGATGATTTGATACGTGCCCCACGGGCGACGAATCACCAGCGGATGCGTGGCCAACTCACTCCCAGTTTTTCGAAGCGATTCGTAGATTTTTTTGACGTCTTGCGCACGATCCGAGCGGGCGACCAAGAGCGCATCGTCGGTATCAACAATCGTCAAATCGCTCACACCGAGCGTGGTGATGAGGCGTTTGCCACCGAGCACAAAGGTGCGCTCTGATTCATGCTGGGTCACTGAGCCAACGCTTGCATTGCCGCTGGCATCAGCGGGCAACATTGCAGAGAACGCCGACCATGCACCGATGTCCGTCCATGAAAAATCAGCAGCGACCATCGCCACACGGTCGCTCCGTTCCATGATGGCGTAGTCGAAAGAGATGCTCGGTGCTTTGGCGTAAGCGTCGGCATCTAAATGCACGGCCTCACCGAGCACTCGCGCTGCGTCAAACGCTGCCTTTGCGGCTTCAAGCGTGGCTGGCGCGTGTTTGACGAAGTCATCAAGCAGCACTCCGACTGGTAGCACGAACATGCCGGAATTCCAGAAGTAATTTCCGCTGGCGACGTATTGCTTGGCGGTTTCGAGCGGCGGTTTTTCAACGAAGCGCTTCACTGTGCGACCGTTCGCCGCCGCTAGCGCAATCGGTTCGCCTGCTTCGAGATAGCCGTAGCCCGTTTCAGGCGAAGTCGGTTGAATGCCGAATGTCACCAAGCGACCTCTCGCTGCGATTTGCGCGGCATTTGAGGCAATTTCAGCGAACCGAGCTGCTGGTTCGATCAGGTGATCCGCCGTCAGAATCAAGAGCGACACGTCGTTGCCGTAGAGCGCTTGCGCGCGGAGCGCTGCGACTGCAACCGCGGCAGCGGTGTTCCGAGCGGACGGTTCGATCAACGCGCCGGGCTGGCGCACGCCGAGCTTTGCTGCTGCGGCGTTCACCAAATGGGCATGATCTTTTTGTGTGACGACCAACGTGGGCAACACGTCACCAAGAGCACTGATTCGAGCAAAAGCGTGGCCGATCAGCGTGCTGCCATCGGGCAGGTCAACGAAGGGCTTCGGAAAGGTGTCTCGGGAGAGCGGCCAGAGTCGCGAACCCGCGCCGCCGCAAAGAATGACTGGAACGAGAGGGCGTGGCATGCAGAGAGCGCTTTCTAGCTAGACGGCTGCAGGATTGGCAAGACCAAACTGGCTGAGATTGACCACGGGCTTGGGCGACCAGCCGGGCGCTTGGTACTCCGTGACGACGTTGGTGTAGATGCCACCGCGCACATTCCAGCGACCTGTCACCCGCGCAAATCGGGGTGAGATCGCAGCCACGATGGTGTCGAGCAGATCGTTCGTTACCTTTTCATGAAACGCCGCTTTGTCGCGAAAGCTCCACATAAACATTTTCAAAGCCTTCAACTCAACGCAGCGCTGATCGGCGATGTATTCAACGGTAATGTGCGCAAAATCCGGCTGGCCGGTCAGCGGGCAGTGACAGGTGAACTCCGGAATCTGAATGTGAATCAGATAGTCGCGATCTGGGTGCGCGTTTTCAAACGTGTCGAGGGTGGTGCGCGGAGCGCTGGGCTGGCTGGGAGCGCGTTCGGAAGTGGTCATAAATCAGAAAAAGATGAGCGGAAACAAGCATTTGCAGCCGCAGAATCGGCCATGGATGGCGATCCTATAATGCTAGATTGTACTTTTCCGCTCTGAGGCCTCGCAGCTTCCAGCGGTTTGGGTGGGTTCTTTGTGTCCACCTCGCTCCCGTGTACTTCGTCCGCTTAAGGCTCAATGCGTCTCACCTCGATCAAACTCTCCGGTTTCAAGTCTTTTGTTGATCCCACCACCATCGCGTTGCCGGGGCAATTGGTGGGCATCGTGGGGCCCAATGGTTGCGGTAAATCCAATGTGATCGACGCGGTGCGTTGGGTGCTGGGCGAGAGTAAAGCGTCTGCCCTTCGCGGCGAATCGATGGACGACGTGATTTTTAACGGCGCGGGTGACCGAAAGCCCGTGGCGCGGGCGAGCGTTGAACTCAACTTCGATAACTCTGCCGGACGCAGCGCCGGGCAATGGAGCCAATACGCTGAGCTCTCGGTGAAACGCGTGTTGCAGCGCGATGTCGGTTCGAGCTACTACATCAATAATCAAGCCGTTCGCCGGCGTGACATCCTTGACGTGTTTCTCGGAACTGGTCTCGGGCCGCGTGCGTACGCGGTGATCGAGCAGGGCATGATCTCTCGAATCATCGAAGCCAAACCCGAAGAGCTTCGCGTGTTTCTTGAGGAAGCCGCTGGCGTGTCGCGCTACAAAGAGCGCCGCAAAGACACCGAAGGGCGGCTCTCAGACACCCGAGAAAATCTCGCTCGTATTCATGATATTCAGAGCGAATTGACCGGGCAGGTTGAGCGCTTGGAAGGTCAAGCCAAAGTGGCGTCGCGCTACCGCGAACTCGAAAAAGAAAAGTTAGAAAGCCAAACGCTGCTCTACGCACAGCGTAAAGAAGAGGCTGCCAAACAACGCGAGAGCGCGCTCAAGGTGTTGGGCGAGCATGAAACAGCGCTGTTAGCGAAGGAAACCGAACTACAAACGCTTGCCACGCAAATCGAGGTGCTTCGGCAAGACGTCTACGCTCGAAACGAAGCCCAGCATACCGCTCAAGGCGCGTTCTACGAGATCAATTCAGAGGTTACGCGTACGCAGCAGCAATTGGCGTTTGAGCGTGAACGCAGCGCTCGCGTCGTGAGCGAGTTAGAGCAAAAGAAGGGCAAACTGATCGCGCTCCGGCAGGAGGGCGAACGTTTGGCTGAGGCGGTCGTGGTGGCGGGCGAAGAGGTTGAGCAGGCTGCGGCGAAGCACTTTGATCAACAAGGTTTGGTTGAAGCGGCGAGCACGTCGCTACCGCTGGCTGAGGCGGCATTGCGGGCTGCGGCAACGGCTCTGGCTGACACGCAGCAAAGCGTGACGAAGTTAGAGAGCGACATGCAATTGGCGTCGCTGACCAAAGCCAACGCTGAAAAGACGATTGCGCAACTGGAGCTTCGTGTCACGCGCTTAACGCAAGAGCTGGAGCGACTGAGCGCGCCAGAAGACGCCGAATTGATCGAGATTGATGAACAGCTGCAGGGCGAACGAGAAGAGCTCGAAAACGCCGAGCAAATCGCGCAAGAGGCCGACGACACCGCAGCCGCAGCCGATGAACAGCGTGCAACGCTGCGCGCGGCGCTTGAGGCCGCCACGCGCACCGTGAGTGATCTAAACGCGCGTCGTCAAGCCATTGCCAGCGTGCAATCGAAATTTCAAGATCAAAGTGAAGGCAAGCTGCAGCAGTGGCTCGGTCAACAAAACATTCGCGGCGAGCGGTTTTGGTCGATGCTCAAAGTCGACGCGGGTTGGGAAGACGCCGTTGAGTCGGTGCTTCGTGATCGCTTGAATGCACGCGCGGTCGGCTCACTCGAAGCGGCGATTAATTTCGCTTCGCCGCCGAGCCGCTTCACGGTGTTTG
>JAAFHR010000470.1 GCA_013298455.1 Betaproteobacteria bacterium
TGCCACGGCCAAACATGCGGCTGTGGGTTCGAGTAAATCGTGAAGCCGCGTTGGCGGATTTGCGCCATCGCATCGGGTGCAGGCGCTTCGATCCAATCGACTTGACCGGAGAGGAGCGCTGCCGTACGTGCGTTGGCCTCGGGCATCGGCAGCAGCACCACGCGATCAAGCGCTGGCGTGCGCTTGGCGTCCCAATAGGTTTTGTTGGGCACCAGCTCCAAGCGCTCACGCGGTGTGAACTTTGCCATCTTGAACGGGCCCGAGCCCGAGGCATCGGCGGCAAACGCAACCCATGCTTGTTTTGCGCGCTCGGCCACATCGGTCACGGTCGCAGGCACCGCTTTCAATTTCGCATCCCAGTGCGCTGGCGAAGCCATAAACAGGTTCGTCAAATTGATCGGCAAAAACGAATCGGGTTCGCTGGTGGTCAACTCAACAGTAAGATCGTCAATCTTACGAGCGCTTCGAAGTGTGGGCATCCGCGATGCCGTCACGCCGACTTGGCTCGCATCAAAATGCGGCGCGTCTTTATCGAGCACTTTTCGAACGTTCCACACAACCGCATCGGCGTTGAGCGCCGAGCCGTCGTGGAATTTCACGTTCGGGCGCAGCTTGAATGTCCATTTGGTTTTGTCGGTTGCGCCGACCGTCCACGATGTCGCAAGGCCGGGAATGAGCACCGACGGCGCATCCGTTTTCGACAGATCCCATTGCGTAAGCGCGTCATACATTGGAATGCCGGTAAATCGATTGCCCTCGAAACCTTGATCAGGCTGACCATGGGTTTTGGGGATGTCGGCGGCGGTCATCGCCACGCGGAGCACTTTTTCTTGTGCGTGCGCGCTCAAAGCAATCGACGTCGCGAACAGGGCGCCCAAAAGCGAAGCGCCGAACTGTGTTCTCAATAGCGTTTTCATAGCAGCTTAGTCTCCGAAGTTCAAAATAGACCCCAATGCAGGGGCGCTCGAGCTATCCATTGCAAACACCGTGCCCAACACGAAACGCGTCTGGCACTTTGTTCTAGAAACAAGTTTGTTGGATGAAATCGCAAAAAGCTGCAACAGAGTTCAGTTTTGGCGCGTCGGTAGTAGAGCTGCCACGAATTTCGGGCGGCCGCACCAATTTTGAGCGGGGCTGTTCGGGTAAAGCCGAAGGCAGGGGTTTCGCGCGAAAAAGCCGATAGCGTCTTTTTTACGAAAGGGCAGCATGCTTCTGGGCTGAATGCCCAAAAAAGCTATTGTTGAAAACAAAATTAACTGCGCCGTAACCCAATATAAATAAGGCTTAAGCGGAAAAAGCTGGGAATAACGCGTCTAGCTCGCGCGTAGCAAAAAGATCGTTGCCAAGCTCAAAAAGATGAAGAATCCGCCGGTGTCGGTGACTGCGGTGAGCAACACGCTGGAGCCCGCTGCTGGGTCTTGACCGCGGCGATGTCGCCACATCGGGATCACCACCCCCATGATCGACGCAAGGACCAGATTTAGCGTCATCGCCGCCGTGAGCACCAGCCCAAGGCCAACGCTCTTTTCCATCACGCCGATCACGATCCCAATCACGCCGCCAAAAATGAGTCCGTTTAACAGCGCGACGCTGATCTCTTTTCGGATCAGTCGTTGGTAGTGCTCGGTACCGAGCTGGCCGAGCGCGATGGCGCGGGCGATCATGGTGAGCGTTTGGTTGCCGGAATTGCCTCCGATGCCCGCGACGATGGTTTGTAGCACTGCCAATACAGCGAGCTTTTCAATCGACCCTTGAAACAAATCAGTGGCGCGTGAGGCCACAAACGCCGTCACTAAATTGAGCGCCAACCATTGCCAACGGTTTTGCACGCTCTTCCAGACGCTCGCAAACACGTCCTCTTCTTCGCGCAAACCAGCTTGTTGCCGCAAGTCCTCTTCCGCGCTTTCGCGAACGAAATCGAGCACTTCGGACACCGTGACACGCCCGACTAATTCGCCGCGCGCATCAACCACAGGCGCGGAAACGAGATCGTATCGCTCAAACGCCGCAGCGGCGGTGTCGGCGTGATCAGTCGCTTCGAATCGAATTGGCGGGGCGATCATGATGTCGCCCACCAAGCGATCTTCGTGCGTGACCAAAATCACGTTGGTGGGCAAGATGCCGATCAAACGCTCGTCGCCGTCCACCACAAACACCTGATCGGTGTTGGCCGGGAGCTCGTCAAAGCGGCGCAGGTAGCGCATCACCACTTCGAGCGTGATGTCGGCGCGCACTTCGATCATGTCGAAATCCATGAGCGCGCCGACCATGTCCTCTTCATACGACATGGCTTGCCGAAGCTGCTCGCGCTCTTCCGGGTCGAGGAATTTTTTAACGGCTTCGACGACCTCGGTTGGCAGATCGGGGGCGAGTTCGGCGATGTCATCAGCATCGAGCGTGGCGGCGGCGGCCACGAGCTCTGGCCCGTCCATGCTAGCGATCAAGCTTTCGCGAACGGCGTCGCTCGTTTCAACGAGGATTTCGCCTTCGCGTTCGGTCTTGACTAAATCCCAAACGAACAGCCGCTCATCGAGCGGCAGCGCTTCAAGAATGTGGGCGACGTCAGCCGGGTGAAGCGCTTCGAGCTTGGTGCGAAGCTGCCCCAACACGCCCTGCAATACGGGGCTTTGTGTGGGGTTTTCGAGCGCATCGGCCAAGCTCACAGCGAAGCCCGAGAGTAGCCGGTATTGACGAACGAGCGCCGTTACATCCGAGAGCGCCTCGCTCAGCGCATCATCCACGCTCGCAGAAAGCGACTCTTTGTCGAGACCTTCAAGCATGAATAGGGAACGTCCAAGGTGGGGTTGAGCGAAACGCGATGCCCAAATTCTAGCGAGCGTTGCG
>JAAFHR010000471.1 GCA_013298455.1 Betaproteobacteria bacterium
CCACTGCACCCGGCGTGGCGTTGATTTTGTTTGCGATGGTGCTACCTGCGCTGTTGTTTTGGATCGGCCCTCTGTCGTCGGCGCTCTCCCGAAAACACGAATTCGAGGCCGATGCGTACGCGGCCGAAGTGAGCAGCAAAGACGATTTAGTCGCCGCCTTGACGAAACTCTATCGTGACAACGCGAGCACCTTAACGCCCGATCCTCTCTACAGCGCGTATCATCATTCGCATCCGCCCGCGATGATTCGGATCGCCCATTTGCAGGGGCTCTAGGATGCCCCTCTCCCCCGGTGGGAGAGGGGTTGGGGAGAGGGGGAAGTTGACTGGAACACGCCGCTTAGCGCCCCGAATCAACGACCCCCTCTCCCCAGCCCTCTCCCTCAAGGGGAGAGGGAGCCCGCGTTACGCTCACCACAACTTCTATGCACCCACTCGCCCAACAGTCCGCCGCCCCACAACACAGCAACCCCGCGTTCACCGCTACGCAAATCAACGAGCACCTAACAACGCTCCCCGGTTGGTCGTTTAGCGACGGCAAAGTTCTCAAGACGTTCACCTTCAAAAACTACTTCGAAACGATGGCGTTTGTAAACGTGATCGCGGCGATTGCTCACTCAACCGATCATCATCCCGATTTGTCGGTGCACTACAGCCGCGTCGTCGTATCGTTTAACACCCACGACGTCGAGCAAGGCAAAGGCGGCATCTCCATCAACGATTTCATTTGCGCAGCGCGCATCGAAAGTTTTCTCGCTATGAACCATGAGTGACGCGGTGCTTCTCACCGGAATTGTGCTGGAAACGCAGCGCAGACACAGCACGGTAAAACTCGCCGACGGTCGCCTGTTCAAGTGCGTCACCAAAGGTCGGCAGTTGCAGGTTGCGTGTGGCGACGTGGCGCAGCTCACTCAGATCAACGACAACGAAGCGGTTATCGAATCGCTCGCCGAGCGCACCACACTTTTTTACCGCGCCGATGCGTTCAAGGAAAAACTCGTCGCAGCCAATGTGACGCAAGTGGCGTGTATCGTGGCACCGCTGCCAGCCTACTCAGACGAGCTCTTGAATCGTTGGCTTGTCTGCGCGCAAGCCAGCGGCGTTAAGGCCATCGTTGGCCTCAACAAAGTAGATTTAGTCGAGGCGGCGGCCGCAGCGAACGCGTTGGCGATGTATCGCGAATTGGGCTTTGATGTCATTCCTTTTTCAGCGAAATTCAACGATGCGCCGATGCGTGAACGATTGATGAACGAGCACACTGTGTTGATCGGTCAATCGGGCATGGGTAAAAGCAAATTGCTCAACGCGCTCGTGGGCAGCGAAGCGCAAGCGACTCGCGAAATTTCAACCGCGTTGGACTCGGGCAAACACACCACGACGTTTACGCGCCTGTTCGAGCTCGATGAAAAAAGCTGGGTGATCGATTCACCGGGGATGCAGGTGTTCGGACTCGCGCACTTTTCTCGCGACGAAATTCAGCGGGCATTTCCAGAGTTTGCTGCGCTGATCGGTACCTGCCGTTTTCGCGACTGCAAGCACCTGCACGAGCCCAGCTGCGCGCTCCGCGAAGCCGTTGCTGACGGCAAAGCATCGCAAGATCGATTGACGTATCTCCGAAAGTTTTGCGACGAGGGCGAAGCTGTGCCGCATTATGAGCGGCATTGATAGTCAGCCGTCGCGGTGGAACCGCTCCCACAGAATCAGCCTGTAGGAGCGGTTCCACCGCGATTTCTGCGCACGCCAACCCCTTCGCGGCAAGCCGCTCCTACAAGCTCAGTTGGGAAACTCGCCATCAACGTAGTACCAGCGACCGCCCTCGCGCACGAACCGTGATCGTTCGTGCACCCGCTGCGCCGCGCCGCCACCCGCCGGTTTGCTTCGCGCTACAAACTCAACGAAGCCTTCAGTCAGATCGCCGCCAACAAACGGCGCATCGCGAATTTCGAGCCCGAGCCACTTGTCGTTGGAATCAAAACGCATGAGCTCCGCTGGACGCGTTGATGGATGCCAACTCTCGCTCAGATATTCGCGCAAACGAAGCACGTAGGCGCTGTAGCGGGAGCGCATCAAGGCCTCAGGCGTTGGTGCCAAGCCGCGCGATTCACCGCTGTGAAATCGAGCGCAGCAGAGCCCGTAATTAGCGCCACGCGGCACACCACCGCAGGGGCATGGCTGCGATGTCGAAACCGCCATCCGCTACATCGCCCGGAGCTTCGCCCGGAGTCCCGCACCAATTTCAGGTTTGTCGATAAACGGGTCGGTCGGGTTTCGTGAATCGATGATGTCGCGCATCCGCGTCTCGACTACTTTGAGCGCATTGGGGTGCGAGTAGATGTAGAACTCACGCGCTTCCACCGCTTCAAAAACACGCTGAGCGACTTCGGCCGCAGTCACTTTTCCCGAGCCGACCGCCTTGTCGCTCTGCGCTTGCGCCACCAGCTGCGACGCTGTGGGTTTGCTGCCATCCTTGAGCTCAGCGGGGCGATTGCGATGCGAGCGCGAAATGCCGGTGGGCACGAAAAACGGGCAGAGGAGCGCTGCCGTCACTTGATCGCTCACCAGTTTCAAGTCTTGATACAACGATTCCGTGAGCGACACCACGGCATGTTTCGACACGTTGTAAACACCCATGGTCGGCGCGTTTAAGAGCCCCGCCATCGACGCTGTATTGATGATGCACCCGTGATAATTCGCATCGGATTTGGCGCGATCAAGCATCATCGGCGTGAACGCTTTGACGCCGTAAACCACACCCATCACGTTCACACCCATCACCCAATCCCAATCCTTGAGCGTGTTCTCCCAGACGAAGCCGCCCGAGCCGACGCCTGCGTTGTTAA
>JAAFHR010000472.1 GCA_013298455.1 Betaproteobacteria bacterium
CGGCCTTCGTCTACATTAGCGTTTTCAAATTCACGCCGATGCAGTGCGGTTTCGTGCTCGCGATGAACTGCGTGTTCTACATTGTGGGCACGTATTTCTGTCGTTTTTTACTGCGCCGAATGCCGCCCAATCGAGCGCTTAAATGGTCGTCGGTCTTCTCGCTGTCGGGTGGCTGGTTGATGGTGATCGTCGCGCTCATTTGGCAGCCGATCGCATGGGTGATGATCGTCGGGCAGTGCATCTTTTCGATTGGCCACGGCGTCGCCCAGCCCTGTTCACAGGCAGGCTCCATCGCCGACTATCCAGAGCATGCGGGCCGCGCCGCGTCGCTCTCGGGTTGCTGCATGATGGCCGCAGCCTATGTCGCAGGGCAGGTGATCGCGCCGTATCTCGGCGCTAGCGCTTGGCCGCTCATCATCGCGACGACTGCTGGCGGCACGATGGTGGCACTGCTCAGTTGGACCGTTTTGCAGTGGGCCTACCGCGGCGGGTCTGCGGCTCGATAGGCTTCGATTTTTTGCCACAGATTTCACAGATGAACACAGATTTATTTCGTGTGCTTCGCCCTGTTTTTAATCGGTGCAATCTGTGAAATCTGTGGCAAAAATGAACGACACCGAGCGCCAGCTATCTCAGCAAAAGCCATAATAAACGTGGCCTAGAGACGGATAGAAAACTTTCTCGAATTCAAATAAAAATGCCTTGTACCCCACAAGGAACAAGGCATTCAGCGATAAAGCTGGGAGTGCAAGCGCTGATCGAGTCAGCACTTTGCAGGCGCTCGGTTTAGAACGGAATATCGTCGTCGAAATCGTCCAATTTCGATTTCTTGGGCGCAGCCGACGCGCCGCCAGAACCCCCGGCTGGATTGGCTTGGCGCGCGGGCGTGGTGCCGCCACCGTCGTCATACGATGCGTCTCCGCCGCCACCGCCGCCTTCGCGTGAGCCGAGCAATTGCAAGCGATCACCGCGAATTTTGGTCATGGTTTTTTCCACGCCTTCTTTGTCGGTCCACTTGTCGTATTGAATGCGGCCTTCGATATATGCCGAGCGGCCTTTTTTCAAATATTCACCAGCGATTTCGGCCGTGCGGCCGATGAATTCAATGCGGTGCCAATCAGTGCGCTCTTGCTTCGCGCCTTGTTTGTCTTTCCACACTTCCGTCGTCGCGATAGAAAACGTTGCGACCGCTTCGCCGCTGGGCAGGTAGCGCATTTCGGGGTCACGCCCCAAGTTGCCGATCAGTGTGACACGGTTAACAGATGCCATTTATTGCTCCTTTTTTCTTGCAAGTGGCGGGGTCATTGAATAGGCCGCCACGAACCAAAACGCAGCCAACGCCGCGCACGTATAAAACACCATTTCGTCGCCGAAACGCTTCGCTAGTGTACCGCCCAAAATCCCGCCCGCAAACAGCCCGAGCGACATGGTTGTGTTGTAAACCCCCATCGCGAAACCCTTCACCTGTGCGGGCGCGAGCCGCGACACGAGCGACGGCTGCATCGCCTCGAGCAAGTTAAACGCCACAAAAAACAGCAGCAAAAACACCACTAGCCCAGCAAGCGCTTGGTTCGAAAGCGTTGGCGCGGCGAGCATCGCCACCACCAAAATCGCAATCGCCAACAAAAACACTTCGCGCAATTTGCCGCGCCGCTCCGCCACAATCATCGGCGCAATCATCAGCGCAAACGAACCCAAGATCACTGGCAGATACACCAGCCAGTGCTGTGCAGCGGGCAACGCCCCACGCTCAATCAACATCGTTGGCACCACCACAAAAAGCGCCGTCTGACACAAATGCAGCACAAACACGCCAATGTTCAATCGCAGCAATTGCGGATTAAACAAAACATCGCCATGCCGAATCGTCGTCGGCGCTTCCTCTTTCACTGGCGCGGGCGGCACCAAAAACAGCACCACCAAAATTCCCAAAGTTGCCAGCACCGCCGTCAACCAAAACAGCCCCGAAAGCCCAATCGCAGCGGTCAGCGGCGGCGCAGCTACGAGCGCCACCGCAAACGTAATCCCAATCGAGCCGCCCACCATCGCCATCGCCTTGGTGCGCACCTCATCGCGCGTTGAATCGGCGATAAACGCCGACACCGCCGCGCTCACCGCCCCCGCGCCCTGAATCGCCCGCCCCACGATCACGCCTGCAATCGTGTCAGCCATCGCCGCAACTATGCTCCCGATGACAAACACGATCAGGCCAAACACGATCACCGGCTTCCGGCCAAACCGATCCGACGCCGCGCCAAACGCAATTTGGAGCGCCGCCTGCGTCAACCCATAAATCGAAATCGCCAAACCGATCAGATACGCCTCTTGCCCGCCCTTCAATTCCCGCCCATAAATCGCAAACACCGGCAGGATCAAAAAGAGCCCGAGCATTCGAAGCGCATAAATGGATGCCAACCAGCCGCTAGCGCGCCGCTCGGTCGGGGTCATGGTGAAAGTGCTGGACAAAATGCGTGCTTCGTTATGGGGCTTGGTGAAATGATAGCGAGCAGCGACACTCGCCTGTAGGAGCGCGCGTGTGCGCGAGCGCTGGAAGTGGCGTAGCCCGGCTGCTCGCAGCCGGGTTCCTCTGAGCGCATCGCGCAGTCGTTTCAGGATGCCGCAAACGGTACAACCCGCTAGAAAACCGATTTCTGTGGGCATTAACATTCTCCAGTCGACAGCGCAAAATATTGAAGGCCAACTCGCTAGCGAAGATCTGTCAGCGAAAGGGCTTGGCAAGCTTTTTGCGCTCGTCCGTAAATCTGTATATTAAAACAGTATATTGATTGACTTGCTGATTGCGAAGCGCGTGAGTTGATGGTTCAGCAAAT
>JAAFHR010000473.1 GCA_013298455.1 Betaproteobacteria bacterium
CTTTTTGAAAGCCGGGCGTATCGGGTCTGCACGCAGCCGCAGTGAGCGCTGCATTCCAACGAAATGAGTCTATTTTTGGACGAACTCACTCACGCTAAACGCGTACTTGAAGCCGTATTGATGGCAAGCCACGAAGCGCTGCCGCTCGATGAAATCGTCAAAGTGTTCGATCCGCCGGTCCCGATGGAGACGGTGCGCTTGCTGCTCGCCGATTTGGGTGCCGAGTGGAAAGCGCGCGGCAGCTGCGAGCTGGTGCAAGTGGCGGGCGGTTATCGCTTCCAAACGCGGGTTGAAATGCAACCGTTTTTGGATCGCTTGTCGCCCGAAAAACCACCCAAGTATTCCCGCGCTGTGATGGAAACGCTCGCCATCATCGCCTATCGCCAACCCGCCACCCGTGGCGAAATCGAAGCCATTCGTGGCGTAGCCGTTTCAACCAACATCTTGAAAGCGCTTGAAGATCGAAGCTGGATCGAAGTGATTGGCCACAAAGACACACCCGGTCGCCCGGCGCTGTACGCCACGACTAAAGAATTTCTAAACGATTTGAGCCTGCGTTCACTCTCTGAGTTGCCGCCGCTCGCCGAGCTGGATGCGCACCCCGCGCTGGAGCTCCCAGAAGTGCCGCAAGAGCCTGTTTATCCCGAGCAAGCGCGCTTGGATCATGAACGCGATGTCAACGCGCCCGACACGGTGTTGCCGCAAAGCGCCGACGCTAACCTTTTTGAACTTCAGCCGGCCGAGCCCCACTCGCCCGATGCTCACCTTTCACCCTCAACTCCCACGGTGCACTAAGCAATGATTGATAACCCAAATGGCACCGGCTCGGGAGACTACGACGATCATGAGCCGGGTGACGTCAACGGCAACATCGATCCTGCGTACGCCAAAAAACTGAAGCAACAACAAGCGCGTACGACCGCGCCCGCAGATCGCCCTCCAGCCGCGTCTTCTGAACCGCGTCCGCCGAGGCAGCCGCGCCCACCCCGACAAGCCCGTGCGCAGCGCCCGCCGCGCGTTGAGGGCGTCGCGTCTGTCGCTGCGGTAGATGCTTCGTTTAGCGGCGACACGCCTCCAGCCGTGCAGTCAAGCGAATTCGCTTCATCGCCCATCGCGGCTGACGGTCAATCCAGCGCTCCGGCCACCGAAAGCACCGCCGCAGCCCCACGCCGTGACGAAGGCGGCATGGCGCGCGGCCCGCGTCGCAATCGTCGCGGTGGTCGGGGCCGTAGTGGCGGCGCTCGCGGTGATGAAACATTCCCACGTCCGCCCCGAGGCGAACTGCCGCCGGGTGCATCGGCTGCGTTGCCGCCCGACGCGGTGTACGACCCCGCATTTGCGGGCGATGCGGTTGCCACAGACGGCGCCTTCGTCCCCGCCATGCCCAATCCGGGCGCGTTTGGTGACCCAGACCGTTCGATGGATCGTTCGGGGCGTCGCGGACGCAATCGTCAGCGCCGGCAAGAGCTGGGGCCGCCGGGGCGACAACCACGAAATTCACGCGACCAACGCGGCGCGCCAGCGGTAGAGGGCGTCGCCGAACTGCCGATGTCCGGTGTGAACGAGCTCGGTGAGCGCGACGGCGAGCGTTTGCACAAAGTGCTCGCCCAACAAGGTCTCGGTTCGCGTCGCGATATGGAAGCAATGATCGCGGCGGGCGAAGTTGAAGTGAACGGCCACAAAGCGCATGTGGGCCAAGTGGTCAACGAGCGTGATCGCGTGCATGTCAAGCGCCGCAAAATCAACGTGAAGATGGGCGACGACAATCCGCGCATCTTGATTTATCACAAGAACGCGGGCGAAATTGTGAGCCGCGACGATCCCGAGCAACGCGACACGGTGTTTGATCGCCTGCCGCGCCCCGATCACGGCAAATGGATTGCGATTGGGCGCTTGGATTACAACACCGAAGGCTTGATGCTCTTCACAACCTACGGTGAGCTCGCCAATCGGATGATGCATCCGAGCCATGAGGTGATGCGCGAATACTCGGTGCGCGTGCTCGGTGAGCTCACGCCGGAGCAAGAAGATGCGCTGGTCGACGGGATCGAACTCGAAGACGGCCCCGCGCGCTTGCTTTCGCTCGATCGCATCGATCGCGATTCCGACAGCGCCAATCATTGGTACAAGATTACGCTGCAAGAGGGCCGCAATCGCGAGGTACGCCGCATGTTCGAATTCATGGGGCTCACCGTGAGCCGACTGATTCGCACGACCTACGGCATCGTGCAAATGCCATCATGGCTCAAGCGCGGGCAGTTCAAGCAGCTCGACGAAGGCGACGTGTTTAACGTGCTCGAAGCAGTCGGTCTTCGGTCGCGTAAAAAACTCGAAAAGGCCGCCCGTTTTGGCGGTGCTCGCGGCAAATTACCACCCGCCGGGCCGCTCGGTCCGATGCGCTCGGCCACTGAACACGATGCGATTTACAACGGCTTGCCGAGCGATTCGGCTGGCGCGCGCAGTCCGTTTTCAGCGGGCGGTCGCGGACGAAACGCACGCGGCGGCGGCGGACGAATGAATGGGTTCGACAACGCGCAGCCAGCGGCTTTGCAGCAGCAACAGTTCCCCGGCTTCGGTGGCGCGACGGAGATGAACGCAACGCTTCCCAATCGCAAAGTGCGCGGCAATAAGCTGCGGCGCGGTGCGGATGGCGAAGTCAATGGCAATGTGTTGCCGGGCTTCAAGGCGCCGGGTGCAGGCAATCGTCGTGGCGGACAGCCGCGTCGGGGTGCGCCAGGTGGGCCAGGCGGCGGAACGCGTCGCCCAACCGGACGATTCGGTGCGCCACCGAACGCCGCACCCGTGATCGGCGAAGATGGCTTGCCG
>JAAFHR010000474.1 GCA_013298455.1 Betaproteobacteria bacterium
TACGACGCACTTAGCGGAAGCGCTGGGTTATCGGCGGGTAGAGGCGTAGCGGTTGAAATTGGGCTGGGTGAACGTAACTTTATTCAGGAGAACCAATTGCAATATGAGCTTTAAGCGATTTACTTAAAATTTCACTATTAACTTACTTTTCGCTTAGCACCCTATTCGATCTGGCATTGGCTCGGTAAGCCGATCGTGAATTGAACAGCATCCAGAACCGGATCTGACGCAGATTTCCGCAGACTTTGACGCGGATTGCCACAGATTTTTTTGATCCTGGAAATGCCCGCTGCACAGACGTTAACCCAAAAAATCTGCGCAAATCCGCGCACAAATCTGCGGAAATCTGCGTCAAAAAAATTCAGTTCGAAACCCAGTTGATCTCAATCGGGAGCTGCGTCTGGCAGCTCGGTCGAATTGATTTCAGTGCCTGCGCCCGCCGCCAATCCCAACCAGCCCTCCAACACGTTGGCGCATTCCTTCATGCCCAACCCCGTGTGTGCCGAAAACAAGACGATCACGTCGTCAGGCCGCACCACTTCGGCAATCTGCGCCGCAAACGCGTTGCGCGCTTTCATGCGCTCGCTTTGCGTGAGTTTGTCGGTTTTGTTGAGCACCCAGAGCACCGGCGGGCGGCCTTCGGTGCCGCCGATTTGATTGAGCCAGGCGACAAATTGCAAATCCAATTCGGTCGGCGCAAGTCGCACGTCCATGAGCAACACCACGCCCGCCAAGCATTCGCGCTCCCGAAAATACTGCTCGATCACGCCGGTCCAAACGCGTTGCTTGTCGCGCGGTGTGCGGGCAAAGCCGTAGCCCGGCAAATCGACCAAATAGCCGCCGCCCCGGAGCGAAAAGAAGTTGAGTTCGCGCGTTCTGCCGGGCATTTTGCTGGCATAGGCGAGCCGTGTTTGTCCGGCGAGTTTGTTGATACTGCTCGATTTTCCGGCGTTGGAGCGGCCGGCAAAGGCGATTTCGGCACCCGAAATCGGCGGGCAGCCTTCCATCTCGACGACGGAAGTCACAAAACGCGCTTCGGCAAACGCCGGAACTCGATCAATTTTGCCGGGCGGTGGCGGCGGTTTACCAACCTTCGATGTTTTTTGCGAGGCAGGACGCCGAACGCGGGGAGTATCCATGAGCTGTTGCCTCTCGCGACGACACCTGAAAGATATAATTTTAGGTTGTCAACGGCTCAATCGGTGCGCTCTCGCGCCAAATGAGTTGCACTCCGTCTCAAACCGTTTGTTGCCCCGTTTCGTGGGTTCGGACTCTGGCCATGATTTTGTCTCGATTGATCGCCCTTTTTGCCACCGTGTTGTTCGCTGCTGCGGTTTCCGCGCAAGCCGACAAAAACCCCGATTACGCCAAAGGCCAAGCATTGGCAGGCGTGTGCGCGGGTTGCCATGGCGTCGATGGAAATTCCGTGGTGCCTACACAGCCCAATTTGGCGGGCATGAGTTGGCAATACACCGCGCGGCAATTGGCGCATTTCAAATCCGGTCAACGCGACAACGCAATCATGAAGGGCTTTGCGGCCAACCTGAGCAACGAAGACATGAAAGCGCTCGGCGTTTACTACGCAGCGCAAAAGGCGCGCACCGTGGGCGCGAAAGACGTCGAGCTCGCGAAAACCGGCGAAAAACTCTACCGCGCGGGTGACGCAGCGCGCGGCGTTCCGGCCTGCGCGGGCTGCCACAGCCCAACGGGCGCCGGCATTCCAGCGCAGTATCCCCGTATTGGCGGTCAACACGCTGAATACTTGGCGCAAGAACTCGCCGATTACAAAGGCGGCAAGCGCGGCGGCGCGACCAAGGCCGACAGCAACGCGAGCGGCAAAATCATGGTGGCAATTGCCAGCAAACTCACCGATACCGAAATCAAGGCACTGGCCGAATACGCGGCCGGCCTGAAGCCAAACTAGCCCGAAATGAGCTTAGAGCAAAGCCCAGCCGATGTGAAAATCGCTGGGCTTTTTTCTTACCCGATCAAGAGTTGCGGCGGGATTTCGCTCGACGCGGCTGAGTTTTTAACGACGGGCGTCCGGAAGGACCGGGCGTGGATGCTTGTTGATACGCGCTACAGCCCAGCGCGATTCATCACACAGCGTGAACAACCCGCGCTTGCAACCATTGGCGTGCAAGTCGCTGCCAATGGCGCGTTGCACGTCGCGCGCACGGGCGCTGAAGCGATGAACATCGATGTCCCAGCTGATCGTAGCAAGTTGTTGCGCGTTAAGGTGTGGAGTAGTGAAGTCTTCGGCATTGACGCGGGCGATGCGGCATCAGCGTGGTTCGCAGCGGCCATCGGCAAAAGTGCAGCGCACGTTCGCTTGGTGAGTTTTCATCGTGATTATCAGCGCCTCTGCAATGGGCTTTACGCTGGTGACAGCGGCGCGCATACGCTCTTTGCAGATGGCTATCCGGTACTGGTCACCAATCAATCCTCGCTCGATGATCTCAATCGTCGCGCCAACCGAAGTGGCGACCTAGCACTGCCGATGAATCGGTTTCGTCCAAACGTCGTTTTGACCGGCCTAGACGCGTGGGACGAAGATCACATTGACACCCTCAGCGTGGGCAACGTGGTGTTGAAGCTGGTCAAACCTTGCGTGCGCTGCGAGATCACCACGACTGACCAAACGACCGGCTCAAGGCTTTCGGACGAGCCACTCAACACCTTAGCGCGCTTTCGTAACAACCCCGATCTGGGCGGCGTAACGTTTGGATGGAACGCAGTGGTGATCTCAGGCGGACTGGCGGAACTCGGACAACCCGCGCGTCTTGGGTACCGCTTCTAACGAGTCGCCCCAACAACGAGG
>JAAFHR010000475.1 GCA_013298455.1 Betaproteobacteria bacterium
TCGTGATGCCTTTAAGGGGAGTGACGAAGCCCACAATCGGATCGGGTGGCACCGGTTTGCAGCACTTCGCTAAGCCCGTCATGAGCTTGTCAACGCCGACCACCAAAATGCCGCCACCGCCTGATTTGGCGCGGCTTCGAGAGGTGTGGACTTCGCTCGCCGCGTCTTCGGGGGCGGCGTCAACGAGCTCGCCAGCAGCTTTGCGAATCGCTACATCGAGCTCTCGCGTATTGACCTCAGCGCGGCCCACGGCGGTGAAAAATTCTTCAACCGTTTTGAAACCCGCTTCATGCGCCAATTTGTCAAGCGCAAGTGAGGTTTGGCCGTGACGTTGCAAATCCTTTTCAACGACGCTGCGACCGTGTGACAAGGTCTCCGCCGCATCGAGCGCGTTAAAGTGTTGTCGAACTTTGCTGCGGGCGCGGCTCGAGCGGATGTAGCCGTTGTCGGGGTTCAACCAATCGCGTGACGGACCACCTTCTTTGACGGTGTTGATCTCAACGCGCTGACCGTTTTTGAGCGGCGTGTTGAGTGGCACCATCGCGCCGTCCACCTTGGCGCCTCGGCAGCGATCACCCAAGCCGGTATGCACGGCGTAAGCGAAATCAATCGGCGTCGCGTTTTTTGGTAGATCAATGATCTTGCCCTGCGGCGTTAAGACAAAAATCGTTTCTTCGAAGAGAGACGACTTAAACCCAGCGAGCAATTCTCCGGGCGAGCTGATCTCATCGCCCCATGAGAGCACTTGCCGGAGGCTCGCAATCTTTGCGGCGTAAGCAGAGTCTTTGCCCGCGTTGCCGCCCTCTTTGTAGTTCCAATGCGCAGCCACACCGTACTCGCTCGCCTGATGCATTTCCTGCGTGCGAATTTGCACTTCGAGTGCGCGATTTTGCGGGCCCAACACGGCGGTGTGCAGCGATCGATAGTTGTTCGATTTTGGTTTGGCGATGTAGTCGTCAAATTCACCCGGAATCGGCGTGAACATGCTGTGCACGATCCCGAGCGCCATGTAGCAATCGCGAAGCTCGGGCACGATGATTCGCACGGCGCGAATGTCGTAGAGCTCTTCGATCGTACAGCGCTTGCGATTGAGTTTGTCGTAGATCGAATAGATGTGCTTGGGGCGACCACCGATGTCGGCGGTGATGCCCGCTTCAGTGAGCGCATCGCGAAGCCGCGCCTTTGCGGTGTCGATGTAGGCTTCACGCTCGATGCGTGTCTCATCCAAATAGCGAGAAATATGGTGATAGCGCTCAGGCTCCAGAAGCCGCAGCGATAAGTCTTCTAGCTCCCATTTGAGCTGCCACACGCCCAAACGGTTCGCGAGCGGCGCGAAGAGATCCATCACGTCGCGCGCTTCGGTGTGCGCCGCATCGCCGCGCCGCGCGTCGGGCGAGAGCGCAACACTTCGGAGCGACACCAAGCGCTCAGCGAGTTTGATGAGCACCACGCGCACATCGTCGACCATCGCCAAGAGCATTTTGCGGAGCGCTTCGGTTTGCTGCGCTCGCTCGGCAGTGGTTGTGGCCGCTGCGCCGTACTTTTCTTTGTCGGACGGCACGCGAGAGGCGGTGCGAGAAAGCACTTGAATACTCGCCATACGATCCACGCCCAACACCAATTGGGTGATTGCCTCGCCGAACGTTTCGCGAAGTGTCGCTTCGGTGAGTAGCTCGCGTGATGCAGCGGCGAGCCAACCCGCGGCGACGCTCTCATCGTCGAGCCGCATTTTTTCTACGAGCTCGGCGATGGCGCGACCGCGAGCCAGTGTCGCTTCGTCGCAATGCGCTGCGAGCCAGGCCTGTGCGGCGCTCGGGCTGGCGTGCTGCGTCTCTGCAGACGATGACGGTGCACTACTTGCCGCTGCGGACGCGACGGTGGCGGCTGGTTTTTTCTTCGCGGTCAAAGGCAGCGTCCTCGTTCTAAGGGCTCGGTGAGTGTGCTCGGTACTTACGCATCGATGGGTTCGATCCAAACAAAGGCCGCCATGCGCCCCGTGACCGCATCTCTGCGGTGCGAGAAAAACTGCGCGCGATCACTCATCGTGCAGAGCCCACTGGGGTGGACTCGTGCGACGCCCAATCGGTTCAACCGCTGCTTGGCCAGCATCGGTAAATCGCACCAAAATTTTCCCGCGCTCGACTTTGCGATGAATGCGGCGGCTGCCCCGTTGTCGCTATCGCAAAACGCATCTCGAACATCGGTGCCCACTTCAAACATGGTGGGACCAATGCAAGGACCGAGCCAAGCGGTCAGCCGCGCGGGTTCTGTGTTGCACGCCGCGACAGTGTTTTCCAAAATGCCACCGGCGAGCCCGCGCCAACCAGCATGCGCCGCCGCGACCACGCTTGCATCGTCGGAAGCAAAGAGCACTGGCAAACAATCGGCAACTTTGATACCGCACACGAGCCCCGGCGTTCGGCAAAGGATGGCGTCACCTTGGATGGTTGTCGCGCCGAGGGGTTCGTTCGTTGGCAGCGATTCAGCAGCGTGAACGAAGTTGCCGTGAACTTGATGCACCCAACGAAGACTCGATGTTTGAACGCCAAGCGCCTCGGCGACGAGTCGTTCGTTTTGCATCACATTTTCACGGACATCGGCCGTGGAATAGCCGAGATTCATGCTGTCGTAGGGCGATGGACTCACGCCGCCCGAGCGCGTGGTCATAGCGGCGCGGATTCGCGGATGGACTGCCCAATTAGGGGTGATTAGCATGCGTGTCCGCTCCCTCTCCCCTCGTGGGAGAGGGTTGGGGAGAGGGGGTAGGTGATCTGGGGTTCAGTATTGGAAGTTCGAGCGACTTTCCCCCTCTCCCCTAAC
>JAAFHR010000476.1 GCA_013298455.1 Betaproteobacteria bacterium
GCACGCAGGCCATGCACAGATTGCACTTGTCAGCATCGACCACATAGTTTCGCGAATCGTGAGTGATCGCGCCGACGGGGCAGGTCGCCTCGCAGGTGTTGCAGCGAATGCAAATCTCTGGATCAATCAGATGTTGCTTGATGATTAAAACTTCGGACTGATCCATGATTTGCGCTCCTATTTTTCCGGCGACTACTGCCTCGGCGTAGCGACGATTTTGCCGCTACTTTCCCCTCTCCCGTCGGCGGGAGAGGGGTAGGGGTGAGGGTGCTTGGCGCTGCTGCGCTCTTTGAGTGAGGTGTGATCTGCACTTTAAGGCGTTGGCGCCGCTCGAATGACGGGAGCAATGATGCCACCACACCCTCACCCTAGCCCTCTCCCGCCCACGGGAGAGGGAACTTTCAATGCGACGGGCGTCGCTCTTTAGTTAAACCGCACGTAATCAAAATCCACCGGATTTCGATTGATGCCCATCGCGGGTGGCGCGATCCAGTTAGCGAATTTTCCTGCATCAACGACTCGGCCCATCAAACCTGCGACAAACGCGCGATCAGCATCGGTAGCGAGCCACTGGTCTTTCATCGCGCTCCATTCGCTATCGGTCACCACGCGGCCATCGGGCGACACCTTGATGCCCGAGAGCGCGCCGATCTGCCGATGAAACGCTTTGTGCGGCGTGGTGAGTCGGAACGGTATGCCGTTTTTCTCCATCACTTTGTTCCAACGACCTACACCGGCCACGGAATCTTTGATGTAGTCATCGCGAAGCACTTCGTTCAACGCATTCAACATCGGCACTTGCTTTTCGACGAGCTGACCGTTTCGCGCTTCGAGTACGCCGTAGGTTTGGCCGCGCAGCTGATGGTCGTCATCACGCTTGCTTTCCTCGTAGCGGCCTTTGAGGCCCGAGCTGTAGAACGTTGCAGCGTTGCTCGATTCATCAGCGCCGAACAAATCAATCGTCACGCTGAAGTGGAAATTCAAATAGCGTTGAATCGTTGGCAAATCGATCACGCCAGCGGCGCGAATTTTTGCTGGATCATCCGTCTTCAACTCATTCATCACCTGGCAGGTGCGCGCGAGCACACGGCTGATACCGGATTCGCCCACAAACATGTGATGCGCTTCTTCGGTGAGCATGAATTTCGTGGTGCGAGCGAGCGGCTCGAACGCGCTTTCTGCCAACGCGCAAAGCTGGAATTTGCCATCACGATCGGTGAAATACGTGAACATGAAAAACGCGAGCCAATCGGGTGTGGCTTCGTTAAACGCGCCGAGGATTCGTGGGTTGTTGTCGTCACCGCTGCGACGCTCTAGAAGCGCTTCACCTTCTTCGCGACCGTCGCGTCCGAAGTGTTTGTGCAGCAGATACACCATCGCCCACAGATGGCGACCTTCTTCAACGTTAATTTGGTAGAGGTTTCTCAGGTCGTACATCGACGGCGCGGTCAAACCTAGATGACGCTGCTGCTCTACCGACGCGGGTTCGGTGTCGCCTTGCGTGACGATGATGCGGCGCAGGTTCGCGCGGTATTCGCCGGGCACGTCATTCCAAGCGGCCTCGCCCTTGTGATCGCCGAAATGAATTTTGCGATCGGCTTCGCCTTGGTTCAAGAAAATGCCCCAACGGTAGTCGCGCATTTTTACGTGGCCAAATTGCGCCCAGCCTTGCGGATCCACGCTCACGGCGGTGCGCAAATACACCTCGGAATCCGTCGAACCGACGGGGCCAATCTCGTCCCACCAGTTCACGAAGTTCGGCTGCCATTGTTCGAGGGCGCGCTTCAGGGTGCGATCCTCGCCAAGGTTCACGTTGTTAGGGATTTTTTCGCTGTAATTGATGCTGGACAACATTTCAAAACTCCGAAGACTGACTTCATCTCGGTGGGAAGTTTGGTTGCGTCACGCCGAGCTATTTCGTGACGCACAACACATTTTTCGCCACAGATTTCACCGATTTCACAGATTTGAATCAAGTTCAATCAAGTGGGTATCAATCGGTGAAATCTGTGGCAGAAATCTAAACCCGATTCCAATCAAACGCGGCTTTGTCGCCTTTACCGTAGACCTTGAGCGCGCCTTTTTCACCCACGGCGTTGGGCCGTTGGAAGATCCAGTTTTGCCAAGCGGTGAGACGACCGAATACGCGGGTGAACATGTTTTCTGGGCCGTTGAAGCGCAGATTCGCCTCCATGCCGGTGAGTGCATCGGGCGACATCGCCACACGCTCTTCGATGGCGATGCGGGTTTCGTCCGCCCAATCGATATCGTCGGGGTTGCTGGTGACGAGGCCCAATTCAAAGGCGGCGTCTGCATCAAGCGCCTGTCCGGCTTTGGCGCGAATGGCTTCCATCGCAGGCACTTCGGCGTAGAAGCGACGCTCCAAGCGGCTTTGATCGGTGACCATTGGATACAGACCGAAATTGGTGTCTGACACCGTGATTTTTGGCGCGACGTCTTCATCATCGGGCAGCGCGAGGTGATAGCTGCGATCACACGCGAGCGCGAGCTCCAAAAACGTACCCGAGAAGCATGAGCCTTCTTCGATCAAGGCAAACAAACTGCGCGACGACACATCTAGGCGCGAGAAGGTGCGACGCAGCAAACCAATCGTTTCGCGCACCAACCAATGATCTTTGTGCGCCATCAACACCGCATCCATCGCGAGCACAGCGGCTGCATCGCCATGCGACTTGATGAGCCACAGACCGATGTCGAGCTCGTTGGTGCGCATCGACAAAATCGCGTCTTCGAGTTCGCGAGAAAAGGCGAGCGGATACCAGTTCGCGCCCGCCGCTTCGATGCC
>JAAFHR010000477.1 GCA_013298455.1 Betaproteobacteria bacterium
CGCCCAACGTTTAGCGACAGCCACAACTCCGGCATTTTTTCGTGGGATTACCTACACAAACTCTGTAAAGACAAAGACGCTGCGTGGGCGGATTATCTAGCTCGCATGGAGAAAGCGGGAGCGAGCCGTGAGTGAGAAAACCACGCACTTTGGCTTTCAAACGGTCGACGAATCGGAGAAACAATCCAAGGTTCGCGGTGTATTTGACTCAGTCGCCTCGAAATACGATGTGATGAATGATGCGATGTCGGGCGGCTTGCATCGCACCTGGAAGCGCTTCGCGGTCGATCAATTGCAACTTCGAAAAGGCGAGAAGGTTCTCGATTTGGCGAGCGGCACGGGCGATTTGATTCGTTTGATGAAGCCTGAAGTGGGCGACAGCGGCACCGTGATCCACACCGACATTAACGCTGCGATGCTCACCGAAGGCAGAAACGCACTCATTGATCGCGGCGTGTTGGCGCCGAGTGCGCAATGCAACGCCGAAGCGCTGCCCTTTCCCGATCACTCGTTTGACGCCGTCACCATCGCGTTCGGCCTTCGCAATGTCACTCGCAAAGAGCGTGCGCTGACTGAGATGCGTCGCGTGCTCAAAGTCGGCGGTCGAGCCTTGGTGCTCGAATTTTCCAAGCCCAACGCGCTTCTGAAAGCGCCATACGATTGGTATTCGTTCAACGTGCTCCCGAAACTCGGCGCAAAAATCGCCGGAGACGCATCGAGCTACCAGTATTTGGCCGAAAGTATTCGCATGCATCCGAGCCAAGACGAGCTCAAAGCGATGTTCGAAACCGCAGGATTCGCTCGTGTCGAATATTTCAATTTGACCGGCGGCATTGTCGCCGTGCATCGCGGTTACCGATTGGCGAAGTAACGCCTTTCATTTCGCCGCTCACCGCGCCGCCCTCTGCGGCACTGGCGAGTTAACAACTTCGAAAGTATGCTGCGTCAATCGGGCGGCTACGGCATTGAACGGCGCGCAAATAACCCCCATATTCGTAGGGCTGGGAAAGTCCCGATACGGAAGTCGCGCAGCGGCCTCATAGTTACGTTATCGCTACACCAATGCTTTGGTTAGATTTTTTGCACAAAGGGTCATTCATATGTTGAAAACACTTTCTCTCCTTCTCGTATCGGCGGCACTGGCCTTCGGTACCGCTGCTGTTGAAGCCAAGAAGCTCGGCGGCGGTAAATCCGTTGGCGCGCAGCGTCAGGCCGCTCCCGCAGCGACTTCGCCCTCCGCAGCAGCGCCCGCAACCGCCGCTGCCGCCGCGCCTGCAGCAGGTGCAGCGGCTGGTGCCGCAGCCAAGAGCACACCGAAATGGCTCGGTCCCGTTGCGGGCATTGCCGCCGCGCTCGGCTTGGGTTACTTGATGTCGCAAATGGGCACGGCGGGCCTGATCGGCTTTTTGATCGTTGGCTTGCTCTTCTTGGTCGGTATGTTCTTTGTGGGTCGCATGCTTTTGAAGAAAAATGCAGCAACACCCAACGGCGCACCGATGCCTTACCAAGACAACACGCCCCGCGCTGAACCCGCCATGCGCACCGCTGAGTCGGGCGCGCTGGGTGGCGCTGCGGTAGGCACGGCGGCTGCGGGTCTTGTCGGTGGTTTCGGTATTCCAGCCGGATTCGACAAAGCAGGTTTCGAGCAAAACGCGAAGCAACAATTCATGGCACTGCAAGCCGCCAACGACAAGGGCGACCTGGACGCCGTTCGTGATTTCTCAACCGACGAGTTCTACAACCAGATCGCCAAAGACGTGATCGGCGGCAACAAAGAAGCCACACGTGTTGAAGACCTGCACGCCGAGCTGCTTGGAATTGAGACGGAGCGCGGCAACTACTGGGCGAGCGTGAAGTTCACCGGAAAAATGAGCGAAGACGGCATGATGCTCGCCTCGCCATTCACCGAAACGTGGAATTTGGTCAAACCCGTCGACGGCAGCAAAGGCTGGTTGCTTGCGGGCATTCAGCAAGACTGATTCTCCGAAACACCGAAAAGGCCGACCTTGCGTCGGCCTTTTTTATTCGCCTACGGATTTGCGAAAATAGCCAAATGCTTCCCTCTTCACTCATCGCCCGCGCCCTCTCCCGTTTGCTATCGCACGATGATGCTGCGCGAAAGCTGCTCGCCACGCACGCGGGCGAAACGCTGCAAGTGAAGATGCCCCCTTTCTCCACCGCGCTCAAAATCACTGCGGATGGTGCCTTTGAAAATGGCGAAACGAACGTCGCGAAAACTTCCGCAACCGTCGCAGTGGAGTTTCCACTCGGCGCCCTACCGCTGATCGCACAAGGTCAAGACGCCGCCCTCCGAGCCGCCAAAATCTCCGGTCAAGCCGCGCTCCTGCAAGACATCGCCAAAGCGTTTCAAAACTTACCGCTCGCCGCCGAGGCGGAGCTAGAAAAAGTCGTCGGTCCGATATTCGCTAACGAAGCGGTGCGCTTTCTGAAAGCGCTCAAAGCGCTAGGTGATAATGCACAAACGAGCCTCACCGAAGCGAGCAAGCGCTACGTTCACGACGAAGCCAAACTCGTCGCAGAGCGCGAAGATGTCGCGAAATTCGCGGCGGATATTCAGCGGCTTAGGATGGATGTGCAGCGGTTGCAAACGCGGGTTGCGGCGCTGTAGGAGCGGTTCCATCGCGATTCCCCGCATCAAAAGCGAGCCTTTGCAGCGTATGCCAAAGCGGACTGCGAATCTGTAGGAGCGGTTCCACCGCGATTCCCCGCATCAAAGCCAAACTGCATCCCAAAACGGATAAAGACTGAGTTGCGTCACGAGCCCTGACCGCAGCGGATTAGCC
>JAAFHR010000478.1 GCA_013298455.1 Betaproteobacteria bacterium
AACCACCAAGCGTAAATCGATGCTGCAAGTTCGCCCTGCATCGAGCTGTTACGCACTCGCCGCTGAGTGCTACCCGAAACACTGCTGAAGTGCGATCAATTGTCGCTTAGAGATTTTTGCGCTTGCACCGCACGGTGAGTTTGTCCGCCGTCTGACGACTCAGACTTTTCCTTGCTTCGTGCGCAGAATACAACGCTCGTGCCCAACCGCCCTGATGAACGTGACAATCACGTGACATTGCCGCGTCGAGGAGTATGATTGCATACGCATGCGGTGCTGAGAAGGTTCGGGTTTACCCTTTGTTTCCCCCTCGTTTACGGGGCGACCATCTCAACATCGCGCGTTTTTTGGCCGAAATGGCTGTTTCAGCGTACGGCAGGTGCCGGCGCCATTAGTTTTTTGGGGAAATTCGATGAAACAAGGTCACGCCGCGAAGTTAAATGTGAGTTTGAAGCCTTTGGCGCTGGTGCTTGGCACCCTCTTGGCCAACGGCGCCCTGGCGCAAAGCGCCGCACCCGCTGCATCCACGACCAGTGAGGTCAACACGCTCGAGCGCGTGGAGGTGACCGTGCAGCGCCGGCTTGAAGACAATCAAGACGTCTCTGCTTCGGTAAGCGCAGTGAGCGCCAAAAAGCTAGCCGAACGCAACATCACTGATGTGTCGCAAATGGAGGGCATGGCAGCGGGCTTCACTTTCGGACGTTCCGGCACGGATGCTCGCCCAGCAATGCGCGGTGTGCGAACCGAAAACGTTGCCATCAACGGCGACACCACCATCGGTTACTTCGTTGACGGCATTTACAAATCGCGCGCTCAGCAAGCTTTGGCGGGCTTTGTGGATGTCAATAGCGTGGAAATTCAGCGCGGTCCGCAGGGCACGCTGTACGGTCGCAACACCTTTGGCGGAAACGTTGCGGTCACCACCAAAGCGCCGCAGATTGGTCGACTCGACGCAGCCGCAAACTTGACGATCGGTAACAACGGCAAAGCGCGTCTTGACGGCGCGGTGAACGTGCCGGTCAACGAGATGCTCGCTTTCCGTGTGGCCGGAGCCATTGAACGTGCTGATGGATGGGTGAAGAACGACTTCAACCCTTCGGCCGATTTGTTTGATCAAGATGTGCGCTACGGTCGCTTTGCCGTTAAGTTTGCGCCCAACAACCGCGTCGAAGCGCTCCTAAAAGTTGAGAGCACCGATCAACGCGGCAACGGCGGCTCAGCGTTTGGCTACAAATTGGTGGGAAGCTACTTTGACTTACCAACCTGCCAGCAGCTCTTTAACGCAACATTCGTTGCGCTCAACACCCGAGGCGGAAACCGAGACGGCGTGAACGACTGCACCAGAACCGCCGGTGCGGGCGCGGGCACGGGTGCCAATGCGCCTGGCAGCAGCGTCGACACAGGTATCCCGCTCTACAAACCGGGCAATGCATACCGTATCGATAACGACTACCAGCCCTCGCTCAAGCTCAAAGACACCAGCGGCTCACTAAACCTCGCGTACAACGGAGACGCGTTCACTCTGAAATCGATCACCGGTGTGACTGACTTCGATGCGCGACGCTCGCAAGACAGTGATTTCTCAGCGTCCACCATCGCGATCGACTACCAACGCACGGCCGCGAAAACGTTCTCGCAAGAGCTGCAGATACTCTCAGCAGGTAGCGGACCACTCAGCTATGTCGCTGGCTACTACTACTTCAAAGATGACCTTCGCGGCACATTCATCAATCAGCAGTTGCCGCGAACCGTTCGCTCCAGCGCTACCGCAGCACCGGTCACGCTCGCTCAAAACGGCGCGGGTTTCTTTGACGATCCGATTGCACGCACCGTGTCAAACGCGTTCTACGCTCAGCTGGGCTACGACGTCAACAAGCAGCTCAACCTATCGTTGGGCGCACGTTGGACGGAAGACGTAAAGTCGTTCAAGTTCGCCAACGCCAACTCAGTATTGCCCCGCACCGCCGCTGGCGCGCCCGACGGCAATCAGATCACGCTCGACACTGCGATGCCTCCGGGCACAGCGTATGGCACCGTCGGTCAATCAAACTGTGTACCAGCGCGCGGCCCCGGTTTCTACTGCGATCCGAATAACCCAACGATCCTCTACGGCGCAACCTACGCCGATCAGAAGTTCAGCAAAACCACAGTGCGGGCAGCGGCCGACTACAAGCTGAGCAACAAAAACATGATCTACGGCTCGTACTCAACGGGCTTCCGCTCAGGTGGATTTAACTCCGGGCAAGCGCTTGAGGGCTTACGCACCTTCCTACCAGAGACGGTGTCTGCGATTGAATTGGGCTCGAAGAACCGTTTCTTTGGCGACACGCTGCAGGTCAACGCGGCCGTGTACACCAACGATTACAAAAACCTGCAAGAGCAGCGTCAAGTCGCCGTGGGGGCAACGACCACATCGATCATTTTTAACGCTGCGAAAGCCCGCGCAAAAGGCTTCGAGCTGGAATTCGATTGGATACCGACTCGCGCATTGACCTTGGGTGGAACGTTATCGATTCTTGATGCGAAGTACACGAGCTTCCCCGACGCGCCACTACCTTTTGGCACATCGATTCTCGTGACTGACGCGGCTGCTCCGGCGACCGTTGTCAATGGCGTGACGATTGCCCCGGCGGGTCAACGTCGTGTGTTTGCGCCCGGGTTCAACTGTGGTTTGGTGAGCGGCACGGGTGGTGCTGGGCAAGCTGCGGCGACCTACGCATGTGATTTGAGCGGCGGACGGGTGCCCTATTCGCCACGCTACCAGGGATCGCTCTCGGTGGCGTATGACCTGTTCA
>JAAFHR010000479.1 GCA_013298455.1 Betaproteobacteria bacterium
GCCCGCGCGTTTGAGCCTGATCCAACCGCTCACATCCGCTTCATCGAGCCCGAACCCAGCACTGATTTGCTCACCGTCGCATCGCCCAGGTAGCGAATGTCGCCGCTACCGACGATGTTCCCTGAGAGCGTTCCCTTCGCCCAAACCGAGGCGTCGCCGCTGCCCGCGATGCTCACGCTCACCTCGTTGCCCTTCAAGGCTGAGCTTTTGACGTCGCCGCTGCCAGCGATGCTGTAGCGCTGTTTCGCTGCAGCTCCGGTCGCGGTGAAATCGCCGCTACCTGCGATGGAAACCGCGAGCGATGCGGCATTTAACTCGTTCATTCGGAGATCGCCCGAGCCGCTGATGCTCACATCAAGCGCGTCGGCTTTGATCGGCTCGGCCACCACGTTGCCCGACCCGCTGATGCTGATGCCGGTGAGCGCCGCGACGTCGACCCGCACGACCAGTTTGGTCTTGGTGCGCATTGACGTTTTGTCTTTGAAATCGATGACCAACGTTTCGCCTTTGACTTCAGTCGTGACGAGCGGCACGATGTTGTCATCGCCCGAAACTTCAACCGCCGATTTGCCAGTTTGACGAATCACCACGTCTGCAGCGCCCTTCACAGCGATGGCGATGAAGGGCTGCGTGACGCGTGGCTCTGTGATTGCTTTGCCAGAGCCAACAACCGTCTTGCCGCCGAATCCAGTGATCGATAGATTCCAAATTTGCGCGCGAGCTGCGCCTGAAAAGCTTGCCGTGGCGCTGATTGTTGCGACGACGAGTGCGGCAGTTAGCACGCCGATTGCGCGCTGCAGTGTGAAGGAGCGGTCGCGCTGCTGGTGACTTGAATGCATGTGAACCCCGAGCGTTGTTGAAGTGAGGTGTGTAGTGTCATTGGGTTCACGTGAACGCGCTAGCGCCGCGCGACGAATAGCGGGTAACGGGCGCGAAACGCTGTCATGTTGAGCGGAGCGAAACATCAGGTGGCAAAAAACTCTGGCGCACGTACGGCGATGAATGCGTTGCCGATCCTTCGCGCTGCTCAGGATGACAAATCCCTCATCTAGAGACCTCTGCACAACTGCCGGCTGAGCGCGAATCCGACCCAACTCGTCATTCCCGCCCTTCGACAGGCTCAGGATAAACCTCGCTGCGCTCGGGCGGGAATCCATGGAGAGTTGAGCAAAATCAATCACCTAGAAGATTGCTCTTCATCGACGATGGATTCCCGCCTTCGCGGGAATGACAGAATTTTGAGTTGTGCAGAAGTCTTATCTAGGCTATGTTGAGAATCCGGTCTAACTTTTCGCGTCAAAGGCTCACGAAATATAGCCTTCACGCGATAAAACATAGTTACTGAATAAGTCAATAATCGCCGTCTGCCCCAAGTGATTAGTGGCGTTGGTTCGAAAGCCAATCAACATTGGTTTTTTAACCAAATCGTCATAATGAATTTGGTATATTTACCAAATGTCAGCAAAAATGAATCTCCCAACCGTCGCTGCGTTGCCCGCAACCGCCTCGACGCGCGAGCGAATTCTCACTGCTGCGGTCGAGCTCTTGCACACCGAAGGCTTCGGTGCGCTCACCCAGCAAGCTGTGGCCGCCAAGGCGAGCGTTCGGCAAAGCCACGTCACTTACTACTTCGCCACTCGTAACGAATTGCTGCGAGCGACCGCGCAATACGGTTGTGAACGCATGCTCGCTCCCATCGAGGGCGCAGCGGCAACCGGGCAGCTCACTCGTGAATCACTTCGCGATGTGTTGTTACCCGATGCCTCGGATCGCGGGTTCTTTCGGTTGATGGTCGGTTTGCTGGCCGCCTGTGACGAAGACGAATCGATCAAAGCCTGGTTGCATGAATTTGATGCGAGCGTTGAAAAGCGCATTCAAGCGACGTTCGCCGCCGTGGGCGTGAATGTTCCCGATGACGTGGTGCATCTGATGCATTCGAGCTTTGTGGGGGCGGTGCATTTGGAATCGGTCTGGAAAACCCCAGAATCTTTGGAGCGCGCACGGCGCACTGTGGCGCTCATCGCAGATCATGTTTTGACAACCTATGCGGTGGAGGCCGAGGTGCCTGCGCCAAGTGCTGCCGTCGAAACAAAGCGGCGCAGACGTGCGTAAACGATCACAGTCCATGAAGAAACTATGAAATCTCTCTGTCCTCCCAAACTCAAATGTGCCGTTGTTACCGGTCTGGCAAGTGCGTTGCTCGCCGGTTGTGCGGTGGGTCCGACCCATCAAGCACCGCCCGCAAACGTAGCGCTCACCTGGTCCGCGCCCAGCCCTCATGGCGGCTCAACCGAATCCTTGGTGAGCTTCTGGCAGCGCTGGAATGATCCGGCCTTGCTCGCACTGCTCGAAGCAACGCAGAAAAACAACGCCACACTTGACGGCGCGGCGGCGCGCATTTCCCAAGCGCGAGCAAGCGCAGCGATTGCCGGGGCAAACAGGTTACCAAGCGCCCAGGGCAATGCGTCTGTGAGCCGTGGCAACGCGACTTCGCCATTAGTCAGCAGTGTGTTCGCGGGGTCGTTGCAAGCGGCGTGGGAGCTCGATTTGTTCGGCGCGAACCAACGCGGTCGTGACGCCGCCTCGGCAAGGCTATCCGCTCGCACGCTCGATTGGCACGATGCGCGGGTGTCGCTCGCGGCTGAAGTGGCAACGGTCTATACATCGCTTCGTGTGAATCAATTGCTGTTGCAGGGATTCGATGCCGACGTGCTCAGTCGCGCTGAAACCGCACGACTCACCGGGCTCAAAGTGAAAGCGGGCTTCGAAGCACCGGCCAACGGTGC